>JAEUSD010000002.1 GCA_016788825.1 Candidatus Doudnabacteria bacterium
GTGTCCCAATGCATTTTATCCTTGTAGATATTGGCATCTCAGATTTTCGTCATCTTCATCCTACGGAGGTTGAGCCTGGAAAGTTCAAGGTTATTTTGAATAACTTGGAACCTAGGACTTACATCTCATATATCTCGTTTCAGCCTCTTGGTTTTGCCGAAGAGTCTCGTATTTTCAACATCTACCCAGTGACTCAGGATCAAGGCTATGCAGCGCCGCCGCTGAAGACATTGTCTACTGATTCGACTGTCGAAGTTTCGGATGCATATCTGGTGAACTTGCAAGGTGGGTTGAATTTCGAGGTCCAAAATTTCGCGACAGAAGCCAATCCCCTGATCTTCCAAGTGGATTCTGTCGCGGGGGAAACTATAGAGTTAGAGAAGTACCTCAATAACTTTGGTCATCTGACGATGATCAATTTGGCAAATTACAACTATGTTCATGTACATCCCAGCGTAGTTACCCAGCAGTCTGCTCCTAACCAAGTGAAGTTCTCGCGTCCTGAGAATATGGAGGTGCCTGCAGGAATTTACCGCATATTCTTTGAGTTCAGGCATGCTGGGGAAGTTTATGTGGCGACTTATACATTGGAAATAAAGCCTTAATATATCTAGTCGCCACAGGTATACTCAGTTTGCAGCTGCCGAAACTCCTACATGACAGTTGTGAGAAAAGGGTTAAGGAAGTGAGTACTCTTTGTCGAACAAGCTTTCCCACGTATCTTCTACTAGCGGGCTTTCCAAAGCCTCTGAAATGTTGAATTGATCTGCACTGTTGTATCTTTCCAGCGTCTGCCAAGTGATGGGTAAAGAGATGCCTCCACCAGACTTTGCACGGAGTGAGAATGGGGAAACGGCCGTACCGCCCTTGCTATTGCGTAGATAATCGACAAATACCTTACCCACACGCTTTTCTTTTGGAAGTTCGGTGGTGAATTTCTCAGTATTGTCGGCAACCTGTTTGGCAATTTCCAATGCAAAAGCTTTGCCTTCGTCCCAGGTGTACTGGGGCTTGATGTGGAGATAGATGTGGATGCCTTTGCTGCCGGATAACTTGATAAACGGTTCCAACTTCAATTTCTCAAGCTTGTCTTGTACTAAATGTGCGCATTGGACCAATAGTTCCCAAGGACAACCTTCTCCAGGGTCGAGGTCCCAGATCAACAGATCGGGCTTGTCTATGTGAGAGACTTTACTTCCCCAAGCGTGGAACTCCAGTACGCCCTGATTCACCAGGTAAATTAAATCCTCTTCTGCATCGAGTTCAATATACATTCCTGTGCCCGACTTCATACTTACTTTTACACGGTCGATGTAATCGGGGAAGTATTCTGCTGGGTGGCGTTGGTAAAACATGGGGCCGCCCACACCATGCGGTCCACGAACTAGGGTCACCGGGCGATGTCGCAAGTATTTGACGATCCGCTGCGCATATTTATGGTAAAACCTTGCGACATCGCCCTTCGTCGCCCCCAGCTCCGGGTACATTTCTTTGTCTGGATGAGTCACCTCCACACCTGCGTATTGCATGCTATAGCGTAGCATTTTGAAGGCTTAGCGTTAAGCGTGACATAACTGCCAGTTGCTTTGTATAATCGGTTGTGAACGACAGAATACCTCCAGAGCAAATTTACAGTTTTGTTCGAGAAGGATTAGGTAAAACATGGTTTGCAGATGCCGAACCTAAATATGATCCAGCTATAAGCCCTTATATGTACTTCGAGTTAAAAGATGGAGACTGGTATTTCCATGATGAATTTCTGCCAACTTTGCAGACTACAGGACGTACAACGGTTAAGTACAAAGGTCAAATTGTTTGGGCGATGAATTACGTTGGCGGTTTAATGGAGGGCAAGGAAAGTCTAAAAGATGATTGTTATAAGTTCTTGAAGCAGGCAGTAATGGCCAAGGAAGAAGGCTTTGATTCATTAAGAGGTCCACACAGTTATACAAGCGAAGACGGAAAATGGCAGTATGCTTATACTCAGACGGGAACTGTAGCAAGCTTTCACGGTTTAGAAGAGATTCGTTATGAGGGAGAGGTAGTTTTCTACCATAAAACTCAAGGGGTTTCCGTTATCTATGAATCCTAGACGTTTTTGCCGAAAAGCTGTGCTACGATTTCTTCGTAAGTCTTATTCAACATCTCATCTTCTTCCGTTGTAAACCTGCCGAGCGCATAATCCATACCCGCGATGCTGGAGTTGCCTTTCACAGGGCGGTTTTCGATCCCGATGCGCACTCGCCAGTAGTTGTCTGTTTTGAGGATTTTTTCAATTGATCGAAGGCCGTTGTGCACCTTGGGACCTTTGGCGAGTTGAATCTTAAATTCACCGACTGAGATATCCAAATCATCATGGCAAACTAGGACTTCAGGCGCGAAGATCTGAAAGTATTTGCAGATCGCGGATACTGCTTCGCCCGAGTTATTCATCATGGTATTTGGCAGACAAAGAATCACAGGATGATCGGCCACTCGAATAGTGCTGATATTGCTTTTGAAACTACTCTGCTCCTTCCACTCTGAACCATGCTGGCTTTCCCAAATTTTATTCACAAGCTGAAAGCCAGCATTGTGACGAGTACGCGCATAGTCCAGCCCAATGTTACCTAGGCCGACAATTAACCGAATTTTGGAGATATCAAAGGTTTCCACGAGAGATTATACCTTGGCGAGAGACGCTTGCGCAGGGGTTAGTCAGGGAGTTACTTAGTGGCTTTTTTGGCTGCAGGTTTCTTTTTTGCTGCCTTTGGTTCTGCAGTCTCAGCTTTTGCAGCAACGGTTTTCTCTTTCTTAGGAGTTTCCTCTACTTTTGGCAATACATCAACAAGTTTGCTGTTGCGTTTGAAACCGCGCATTGGGCGGAAACCAACAAAACCGTCTGCAGTTGCGAAGATAGTGTGATCCCGACCCATCATAGTACCAACTCCAGGGTGGAAATTTGTACCGTTTTGGCGGATGATAATGTTTCCAGCTTTTGCGTATTCGCCTCCGAATTTCTTCACTCCTAAACGTTTTCCAGCTACATCAACTGTTCTTTTGGCTGCTCCTCCGGCTTTTGTATGTGCCATATTGTTTAAACTCTAAATTATTTGAACGAAACAACTTTAAATGTAGTTACTTGCTTGCGGAAACCACGTGTGCGGCGGTAGCGGGACTTTGCTTTGAATTGCCTGCTGACTACCTTTTCACCTTTTCCTTGCTCGATAATTTCGATTTCGACTTTATTCTTATCCATAATTGGAGTCCCCCAAGTCATTCCCTTGTCACTCCCCATTGCCAGAACATCTAGCGTCATTTTGTCACCAACATTGGCAACGAAATGTTCGACATCGTAAGTTTTATCTGGTTCTACTATATATTGTCTTGGTCCGATTTGAACTACGGCGTAAGTACTCATAAAGTTATGTTAAAGCGGATTGATTATAGCAACATTAATTCGGATACGCCAGGCCTGTTAACCTTATTCCGTGCCAGAAGATTTTGAGGTTAGGTTAACAGGCCTGGCCGTGCAATCGGTAAGTTGGCATGCACCAGTTGCACCAATCCTAGCCCAATTAAGTTTGCAAGTACGGCACTTCCTCCATAGCTAATAAGCGGTAGCGGAACTCCTGTGACAGGCATCAATCCAAGATTCATGCCAACGTTGATTGCAATATTCAGTGTCAACATCGCTGCCACACCTATGCAAACTAGCTTTCCCCACAAATCTCCAGTACGGCCAGCGATGTACATGATGCGAGAAATAAGTAAGTAGAAAAGTCCAAGAAGGACAGCACAACCGATGAAACCGAACTGCTCCGCAAACGCGGCATAAATGAAATCCGTGTATGCAAATGGCAGCAGGCCCAGGTTGCTTTGGGTTCCTTGGAGAAGTCCCTTGCCAAGGATCTGGCCAGATCCGATGGCAATCTGGGCCTGGTTGACCTGCCAGTAGGCACCAAGTGGGTCGCTAGTGGGATTGAGGTACGCCAGTACACGCTCTCTTTGATATGAAGTGAGGGCATTGTTCCACCCCCACTCTGCACTCAGCCCTGCAGTTAACCCAAAGAATATAATTACAACGAGAACTATGGGTTTGATACGGGCAAACCTTCCCACCAATATACTTATGAAGGTGGTAATTGCGATCAATGTGAGATCTAGCTCTCCCAACGAAATTCTCACAGGCACAATGTTGTAAAAGCTATCAAGAGAAATAATGTTTGCTGTGGCAATAAAGTTTAGGCTCAACACTATGGCTCCCAGCCAGAGTAACTTCTGATTTGGCACTAGACTCAGCAATGTAAGGCAAACAAGCAGCAACATAATCAGTGTATTTCCCAGTGACGGCTGTAGCCACACCAGTGTCAGGATGGCAAAAGTACTTGTGGCGGCAATGATGAGTTTGTGATTGAGCTGCAAAGCCTTTACCCATTGCCGCCACATCTCCATTTGAGGCAGTTTCTTCCTTAGGTCAGGCAATTTTGCATAATTATTCTTGGCCAGTGCAAATGCTCCGCTGACGAGCAAGATTAGGGAAATTTTGGCAAACTCCGAGGGCTGCAAGCTAAAGTCACCAATATTAAACCAGCGCTTTGTCCCGAACACTACCTCACCGGCAGCCAGGACTAATAGGAGGGATAAAATGGTGACGACGCTAATCAGAATGAGAATGCGGCTATCGCCTAAGAGGCGTCTATCTAATGTAATGATTAGGTTGAATAGGAAAAATCCAATTACGAAGAAGCCGATTTGCTGAAGCAAATCGGCAGAGACCGGGTTTTTCTGAGTATACGTTGTACTAAATACACACAGTAAGCCAATAGCAGTCAAAGCGACTATAAGCCCTGTAAGCACCCAGTCTTGGTGCTTGATCTTTGCCCAATTAAACATTTTTATGAGAGTGCAGATTTAGAGCCGAGGTTCTTTCTGGTGAGATCGATTTCGCTATACACATCTTGCAACAGCACAGCTGTGAGTACAGAATTTACTGCCAAACCGATAACTCCCAACCAAATTTCTGTTTTCCCTGCTGCGATGTTTATCCCAACTGATAGCAAAGCAAGCCACGAGAAGATAAGCCAGATAGATGCAGTGTGGTAAACATCAAACGAGCTCTTCACCAACCCCATCAAGTTGTTGTTGCTTAACTTTACCAAAAGGCGAGGTGAAATATGGGTATCGTGGAACTTGGTAGCCTGGACCAACACAAAGCTAAATCCGATCGAGACGCACAACAACATAAATGCGTCGGAATAAGTGCTGATCACCAAAATATCTGTGCTGGACACAACTGGTCGGATGTTAAAGAATGCTTCTGTGATCTGAGTCACTGTCCAGGGAATGCTGAATAATGCTGCGGTGAAGATAAGCCCTAATGCTTTGCCAACAACCATGATGGCTGCAGGGATGAGTGCGATGTCAACCAGTTTTACAAGTGAATTGTGCATAACACAGTGTAAGGAAATGTCTTGTACTTGGCAAACTTAGCGATTACTTGCTGATAGCAGCTATTTTGGTAGCTAAGCGTGATTTGTACCTAGCAGCTGCATTGGCGCTGATGGCGTTTGTTTTGGCTGCTTTGTCTACTGCTTTGAAAAAAGCATTGGTAGACTCTACCAATTTGCTGGTATCTTTTTTGTTTAGCAACTGTAGCACTTCTTTGCGTGCTGATTTGTAAGCCTCTTTACGTGCAGAGTTGCGTTTGTGCCTTTTTACTTGACTACGAATTGCTTTTTGAGCGGAACTTGTATTTGCCATATTTGAATTTATTGCACAGGATTTTAGCAAGACTGGCTGGAATTGGCTAGGGCAAAGAAATACAAATGAGTTCCCCTTAAACCTCGTTTGGCAAGATGAGCTCATTTTTAAAACGGATATCGAAGTTATGAAGATCTCCTGGGTTTTCTAGATCGTTATAAACAACAACTTGAAAAGCCGGAAGGTTTTCCTTATCTGGGTCTCCAATATTGATCATTTGTGGAGGTACTTTACTTCTATGACGGAGCTTATCTGAGGCAAGGACGTTAGCCCATCTACCTATTACAAGTATCTCATCAAATTTCTCTCTATGAATATCTATTATCCCTGCTTGCTTGATCTTCAAGCCATTTTCAAGAAGGAAGTCTTCTGGCCAAGGGAGGTTATGGAAAAAGTATATATTTGCTCCTAACCTGCAAACCACAGCTAAGCAGTATGTAAACTCACCTGATACGCCTGCTTCTCCAGGTTTGATGACTGTAATATTGCTATGCATGTAAGCTATATGGATGATCTCACCATTACTACCTTGTAACAGCGCATTTGGCATTACCAAAGGGCGTAGTTTACTCGGCTCCGGGTTTGTATATCTAAAATTACCTAGGGTGGATGTTGTATTCAATATTCCTTGTGGTATGGGATTCAATAAGTTACTCAAGGTGTGATTAATGTCAGAATAAGGGGTTATTTATAGCAGGCAATAGCAGGATCTTACAAGATTACTTTGACTGACTAGCCCTTAGCTAAATGATAACAAGCTAGTTATCTAACCGTTGTTCTTCAAGAATTCTTTGATCACCTCCATACATTGTGGGTCGGAGTGCATCTTGCGGTTGAGCTTCTTAGGTTCCTTTTGACTGCCATAGATAACTGTGACGGTGACGCTCCCATCTTCGCTGAAACAACCCTTTAATCGGGCTAGCGCGTCTTTGTCTGTGACGTTCCTAATGTCGAGTGTAATATTCATCTGTTGGGCGATCTCCTCTGCGGGGGCGATACTGTCGACAACGATTGAAGGTTCCTCATTGCGTTGGCTGACCTTGCCGAATATGACGACTGGGGCGGTGGTGCTGAGTAAGTTGGCAACTTCTGTGAAGACGCTGTTGAACACCACCGCCTCAGCTGAGCCGTATTTATCGCTGATGGTAAGAAAAGCCATCGGTTTGCCGTCTCGTTTTGAGCGAATTTGCTTTGAATTGTCGATCACTGCGAGTGCTTTTACCTTCGCTCCATCATTCATGGTGCTCAGCTTGTCCAGAGAGATGAAGCCATCTGTGTTTACTGCCCATTCATATGCATCTAGAGGGTGATTCGAGAGAAATACCCCGATTAACTCTTTTTCCCATTGCAGTTTCTGCTCTTCGGATAAGGGATCTAGCTGAGGTAGCGGCGTAGCCGCACTGGTAATGCGGGCTGTTTGTGAGTCTGCCGTATCCATAAGTGTGGCAAACAGCCCGATTTGGTTCGTCGGTCCTTTTGCTTGTTTGTTGAGACGGTCGTAAATACCAGGCATAATGGCTAGTAAGGCATTGCGAGGGCCAAACTCATCCATTGCTCCAGCCTGGATAAGACATTCAAGATCTTTTTTCGTTAAATGCTCTACGGATACTCTCTCAATTAGATCATCTAAATGTGCATATTTCCCATTGGCTATGCGCTCATCAACTATTGCTTTCATTGTCTTTTCACCTCCCGTTTTGATTCCTCCGAGACCAAATCTGATAGCGCTGCCTTCGATGCTAAAACTGTAGAAACTGTGATTAACGCTCGGGGGTAAGATCTGAATATGCATGTTCTTGGCTTCGATAAGATCGCGCTGGAGCTTGTCGCTTGAGCCCAGATCGGTTTGCATCAACCCGGCGGTGAATTCAAGGGGGTAATTGGATTTTAAGTAAGCTGTTTGGTAAGCGATCATTGCGTAGGCAGCGCTATGTGAACGGTTAAACCCGTAGTCGGCGAAAGGTTCCATGTAAGAAAAGACTTTCGCCGCGTCTTCTGCGGTATACCCTTTGGCGATTGCTTTTTGGGCGAACTTCTCTTTCTCTTTGGCCATTACCTCTGGTTTCTTCTTTCCCATTGCTCTACGTAGCATGTCTGCTTCCCCTAGCGAGTAACCGGCGAAGTCTACAGCGATATTCATTACTTGCTCTTGGTAGATAGCGAAACCGTAGGTGCTCTTGAGGACTGATTCAAGGTCGGGATGGGGATAGCTGACGGGTTGTTTGCCATTTTTTCGCAGAATATAGTCGTGAATATAATTCATGGCTCCTGGACGGTAGGCTGCGTTCATGAATATGAGGTCTTCGATTTCTGTTGGTTGTAATTCTCGTAGATACTTTTTCATTCCTTCTGACTCAAACTGGAATACAGCGGTGGTGTTGGCCTCACGGAAAAGTTGAAAAGTTTTCTCGTCGTCGAGTGGGATGTTGTCGATATCTATGTCTTTGCCGTGTTGATACTTGATCTGAATAAGTGTGTTCTTGATGATGGTGAGGTTAGCGAGGCCTAAGAAGTCAAACTTCATTAGGCCGAGCGACTCTAATGCTGGTCCTTCCAATTGGGTAATGATCTTCTCTCCACCTTTTGTTTCGAGCTGTACAGGTGTGTAGTCTGTGACAGGTTGAGGGGTGATGAGGTAAGCGCTGGCGTGGATAGATACATGACGAGCGAGCTCGTCCATTTGGTCGACGTAGCCAGCGAGTTCTTCGAGAATTGGGTCGGATTTCAACAGTTCATCAAATTCGGGGACTTCTTTACGCATTTGTTTTAGTTTGTATACCTTCCCGAATTTGGTGAGTACCATCTTGGATAATTTATCTGCGAGTTGAAGGTCGATGCCCATCACTCTCGCAATGTCACGAATGGCGGCGCGGGTTTTGAGTCGACCGAAGGTCCCTACGTATGAAGTGCTGTCCGCGCCGTACTTCTTTGTAACGTATTGGAAGAGCTCATCGCGTCTATCGTCTTGGAAATCGATGTCGAAGTCTGGAGGGGATGGCCGTTCTGGGTTTAAAAACCTTTCAAAGATTAAGTCCCAGCGGATCGGGTCGAGGTTGGTGATTCCTAGGGCATAAGCTACAACGCTCCCAGCACCCGATCCGCGTCCCGGTCCCACAATTATCCCTTGTTCTTTTGCCCATCTGATGTAGTCCTGCACGACCAAGAAATAGTCGTTGTAACCTTTTTCATTAATAATGCTTAATTCGTAATCGATACGTTGTTTTATGTCGGGGGTGATTTCCCCATAACGAATTTTTGCTCCTGCGTATGTCTCTTCACGCATCTTCTCGCGTGTGGCGTCAACATCGAGTTTTTTATCAAACTTAGGCTGAATGCGGTCAAACTCTAGACTGTATTCCTCAATGCTGTCGGCAATTTTTTGGGTATTCTCTACTGCTTCGGGTAGGTCGGCGAACAATTCGGCCATTTGGGCTGGACTTTTGACATAAAATTCAGTGGAACCATACTGCCGTCTGTCGGAATCAGTGATCTTTTTCCCATCGCTGATACACCAGGCTATCTCCTGGATCTTGTAGTCTTCTTTCTCAATGTAGTGGACGTCTCCAGTGGCTACGATCCCCAGACCTAGCTCTTTGGCGATTGCTACTTGGGTGGCGATAAGGTCTTCAGATTCTTTGATGCCGTTTCGCTGCAGTTCGACATACACTTCGTCGAAGCAATCGCCTAGGAACTGCAGCCACTCTACAGCCTCTGTTCTTTTATTTTGCACTAGGTACCTGTTAAAGTTACTGGCTAAACACCCACTGAGTGCGATAATTCCTTTGCCATATTTTTCAAGTGATTCACGGTCAGTACGAGGTTTGTAGTAGAACCCTTCGGTATGTGCTTCGGACACCATTTTGATCAAATTGTGATAACCTTCTTTCGTTTTTGCGAGTAAGGTTAAGTGGTATCGTTCGTTGTCTATTCCGGGATCTTTATCTTTCCTTGATCTGTTTGCCACATACACTTCACAACCAATGATTGGTTTGATTCCCTCTGCTCTGCATTTTGACCAGAAGTCGTAAGTCCCAAACATTACTCCGTGATCTGTGATGGCACAAGCATTCATTTCTAGCGTCTTGATCTTCTCGACCAATTTAGGGATCTTACTCACTCCGTCGAGGAGGGAGTATTCAGTGTGTAAATGCAGATGCACGAAATTTGCCATAGTTCTGTCCAAAAATTTGGGGAGTGGGCGGTGTGAATAATATAAAGGATGGCCAACTAAGTTTCAACGACTTATAGAGTTTATGCATCACTAACACATTACTTCGTAGAATAAATATGGTAGTGCTTGTTGATCGTTCTTTCTGGCTGGTGGTTTGGGAACTTAAATGTATGTGAGATTATGGTTGATCCTTTTGGTAGTTCGGCGAAAAGTTTGTCTTCTAGCTTGGCCATGAGTTCGGGAAAGAGATAGATGTACATCACGTCGTAATCATGAAATTTCATGCGAAAAAAAGACTTGCAGATGAAATGAATGTTTTTGCGCTTGGGATGAAAAAGTCTGCGCAGGTTGCTGAATAGCCAAAGGTAGGGGTTGATCTCTACTCCGCTGGACTGGTGAAAATACTTTGCGGCCATTAGGGTGATGCCTCCATCACCAGATCCGAGGTCAATGAAGCGGCCTGCCTGCGGCAGGCCTAGTTCCTCCAGCGCCGCGGCCAGCTTCTTCGCAGATGACGGCACATACGGCGCTGAGAAAAAGTTTTGCAACAAAGTCAAAATCCCAAAGCTCAACAGCATCATGCTGGGGATAAATAGACAAATGAACATGATGATGAAGTTGAGCGTCATAGCTTTTTATAGAATGTAATCAGATACGTGTGTGTACACGTTATAAGTTTGTGCATCATTGCGCAAGATATGCATGTCGATTTCTGGCCACCTGTGCTGAAGGTTTTCAATCTCTTCCCTAGACATCCACATTATGTTTTCACTTAGCTGCATTTGTTTCTTGCTGGGCTCATCAACCTTCACGGTATAAACCACAAATGCATCGTCGAATAAGACTTCTCCCTCAGCAGTTTTAATAGTCTTTAGATGTAAACTCGTAAAGTCAAAGTGAGTGCAAGAGTAATTCAAGCCAGACACCTGTTTAAAAGCTCTGGTTAACATCTCGGTTGGATCTTCCCCGAAGAATGGCTTTCCGCTAGGTAGGTTGTAGAAGTTTGTTTTGGCCTGGGGATGTTCTTTGATAAGGAAATCCCCTTGCTCGTCCGAACACAGAAAACCGATAAAGAACGATTTCACCCCTCTATCAACTAATTCCGTTGGGTCAAGCTTCGCCACTGCTTGTACACCTTCTAAAGTTAAGGAGTAAGTCCCATCTTCTTTGACAACCAAACCATTATTGATTAGTTGCTTTAAGTGAAAGACTACGTTGTCTTCAAAGTCGTATCCAGAAGCCAGGCTGCCATAGCGCTGGCGGTTTTGGTTAAACAGTCTTTTAAGCAGTATCTTTTGCAGGTCATGCATATTAGGTGTAGTCGGCTACTCTAAATCTTCTGAATAAATTCTCATAAAATCAGATATTAAATATTAACACTCACACTATGTTCAACAAACTGTTCGCGGTCTGTCTTTTAGTTAAAGATTTCGAGAAGTCGTTTGATTTCTATAAACAAACTTTAGGTCTGAAAGTTAATTCGGAGAATGGCAAGTTTGCAGATTTTAAACTGGAAGGGACTTCATTGGCGATCTTTGAGAAGGGTGACGCAACTACGATGTTTCCTGCCAAGTATATGAAGACCGGTGGCGGCTCTGTCTTGGCTTTCCAAGTTGCAGATGTGGCGCAAGCTTGCGAGAAACTAAAGTCAAAAGGGATAGAAATATTCGAGGGTCCAAAGACGACCCCTTGGGGGCAGACTGTGGCTTACTTTCAGGATCCAGATTTGAATATTTGGGAAATATCCGCAAGATGAAGAACGCCAAACGCAACTCTGTTCATGATGAAAAGGCATCGGGTCTGGTTTTACCACCGGAGATTGAAACTGTGAGTTTCACTTTCGGCAGAGACATGAATAAGATCCATGCTCTGGTACTTCCAATTAAGCAACTCGACATTTCTGAGCTTATTTGGCACTTGTATCTGCCTTTCTTTTGGCTAGACAAAGACCATCCGTTCAGTATTAGGCCTATTGATGTGATTAACGACCCCATACGATACGAATACCGATTTGGCAGGATTGTGGGTGTGGATACTAGCTATCCAATCGATATCATGTGGTGGAAAGGTAGGTGGCAAATTCTTGATGGGCTGCACCGGTTATGTAAACAAGTTATTGAAGGAAAAGCTTTTGTGAATGTAAGGAAGGTCCCCCCAGAATGGATACCTAGGATTACCCCCGATTAGGTCTCATTTCGGCTAGAATGAAGGAGGTTAAATATACTTCATGACACCAAAATACAATGAATTAACATCCGAAGAGGCTCGCGTGATTGAAGGCAAGGGCACGGAAGCTCCGTTTACGGGAGAATACGATGATTTCTACGTGCCGGGTACTTTCATCTGTCGGCGCTGCAATTTACCTCTCTTCTCATCACAGGCAAAGTTTGATGCCCATTGCGGCTGGCCGGCCTTTGACGACAGTTTTTCTGGCGCACTCGTGAGGCTTCCTGATCCCGATGGGATGCGTACCGAAATCGAGTGCGCCAACTGCCACGCCCATTTGGGCCACGAGTTCATAGGCGAGTATCTAACGGATAAGAATGTGCGTGAATGCGTGAACTCAGTTTCGATTAAGTTTGTGAAAGAAGGCGATGAACTGCCTGAAGTTATTAAATAGCTGTTGGAGAATTATTTACGCAGGATCTTTTCCATCTCTTTCCCTTTGGCAAGTTCATCGATCAGCTTATCCAAGTAGCGGACTTCTCTCATGACTGGGTCTTCTATTTCTTCTACTCTCACGCCGCAAATTACGCCTGTGATCAACTTACGACTGGGATTCATTTTAGGTGCCTGGGCAAAAAAGTCTTGGAAGCCGGTTTCTTTTTCAAGGTGTTCTTTGAACTCTTTCTGGCTGTAGCCGGTTAGCCATTGAATAATTTCATCCACCTCAGCCTTCGTGCGGCCCTTCCCTTCAGCTTTGGCGATGTAGTGCGGGTAAACGCTGGCGACGCTCATTTTGTAGACTCGTTCGTTGTTTCCTGATTTCATTACTCTTAGAAATTATCCTCTGAATAAAAAGACGCCGATAAAGTATACGCTAAACAACGCATATATGATTGCTAGAACTCCATAATTTATAGAAACTTCAAGAGCTAGTAAAGCAACTGCAATCAAGCTAAATAACATAGCTACGGCGCTATTGACCTGGAGTTCGGAACCTCTTCCAGGAATCTTACTGATCCCAAACAGCTGCGCAATTCCCCAATTGTATATGTAATCGAAAGGATGCAGCGGGAGCTTGATGCCGAGAAAAGCAATAAAAGCTGTGATTAAGAGTGTGTATGGGTTTCTTAACAATATTCCAGCAAGTACAATCAAAATGTAGACTGGGTAACTGAACCTGACACCGTACTCTACACTTCTTTTATCAGATATTAAACTACAAGCAACCCATTTTGAGAACAATACATCTCTTAATGTTCTCATTATTTCTTAACCAGAAAATTAAAGTAGTAAGTTGCACTTCCATACTTTTCATTCGCGTACTTTGAAGTCACTTTCCATTGGTCCTCCCAGTTAGGTGGTTTTATATAAATCGTGGCGTGTCTTACCGGTTCGGCCTCATCAAACACAAGAGGTGACTTGACCTCAAACATTTTAGTAAATCCACCGATCTCATCTGTGATCGTTTTTACAACATAAAAGTTGAAATCCCCAATATAATCAATTTCAAATACGTAATAAATGCCATCGTTCGTTTCTATTTCATAGAATAGCTCATCGGGAGTTAGTTGCCACGACCTGACTTCTCTTAAGAATTTGAGACCTTCTGTATCCTTGAATTGTTCGATAAGCTTTTGGAAATCCATTTACTTTGTCTTTCACAAATTAGCGGGCGACGAGAGTCGAACTCGCGATCTTCTCCTTGGGAAGGAGACGTCATACCACTAGACCACGCCCGCGTGGTAGCCAAGAATATGATAACATAATAACTATGGGCGCTATTGAACAAGCAGTAATACCTTTAACAGAAGGATTACCGGATAGATTTGGGGATGCTCACTATACACCTCCGGAAAAGTTTATTGGACTACTGCAGCATTTGAGAAATGCAATAAAGTCTAGTGATTACGCATTAAAATATGGAACAAAGGTTTTGCAAGGAAAGCCTAATTCGTTAACTATTGAAAATGGGAATATTAAATCTATCTTTGAATCCAATTTGGTTGCTATCGGTGTGAAGGGCGATCTAGAAGATGATGATGTGATGGCTTTTGTACATAACCTGATAGAAATATCTAGGACAGAAGATGGTAGACGCCCCGATAAATTTTTGGTTTTTCCTAAAGATAAGCCTGACCTCTGGCGTGAATGGCTAGCTCTCTTACGCAAACTTTTAGAGATATATCCATTTGAGGAAGGCGAGAGGGTTAAGAATCAGGTCATAAAACAATTTTTTAATGGGTATTTCACTTTGGTCGAAAGTGGAACGCAAAAAACTATAAAAGATTATGGACTGGAGATAATCTCAGGGTTTAAGGATGAAGAGGAAGCCTTCCTACGTGTTTTTGGTACAGACGGCTTAAACTGGCTTAACGATTAATATAAATTATGATTCTTCTTTACAGCGTAATACATTTAGTGTACGTAGCAGTTGTGACCATCGGGTGGATGCTGTTCGACAAGCGCCCAGATTTTCGCAAATATTGGTTAATTACTGCCGTGATTGGAAGTGTTTGTACGATTGCATTTGATTTTGCCGGAGTAGTTATCTTTCAGTTTTGGAGATATTTCTCTTCGAATGAGTGGGAGTATATAGCAATCTCTTTCTCCACGTATGTTGTTGCAACCCCGTTGTTTATAGAAGTTACAGGTTATCTGATAAGGTGGTTAGCTAAATTTCGACTATCTTTTGGAATAAAGAATCTCAATTACTTTACCTATGTAGGATTGATATTATTCTCTGGCCTACTTGGCCTATCAGCGGTTGTTGTTACTTTAGTTCAGGGGAAAGGTTACGGCTGGCTGTTTTTTATAACCGCTTTCGTCGCGTTGCTATTATTTTCAGATGGAGTGCTAGGGCTTGCTGGAAAGAAAGGAGTGGTGACATTGGCCTTGGAGGGTTCTATACTCTCCCCTTTGGCTATAGTCTTAAGTGGTTTGATTTGTGGAATGATCTGGGAAATCCTGAATACTGCTTTACCACTTTGGCAGTTTACAAATGTCCCTACTGAGAATCTGTTAGGGGTTCCGCTGGTGGTGTTTCTTTTTTGGGGAACGTTGAACCTTGCTTATTGGACTGTGGCAGAGCTATTCTTTTCGAAATACAAGATTCTCAGGTAACTTCCCTCTGGTCATCCCCTAAATCTTTCTGTAATATTTGCTAGTAAACATTTTTGCCCATTATGCGCGCCAAGATTAATAAGCTTTTGAGTGATCATTCGATCACCATTTACAGGTGGCAGTTTGACTTGGTGGTACTGCTTTATATCCTGTTGGGGTTAGTGATCGGAATATTAGTGGTGAGTTTTGGGGTAATTCCTCGTGCAGGTGCACTGATCCAGGTAAACCTGCAAGCCACCTCAGATACGCAGTTTTCGGCAGGCGCGCTGACCAGCACTGTGGTGTCTGGGACGGGCAATGCCGCATTTGTCCAGCTGGCTGGCAGCGCGCCTGCCGACGCATGGTACGACACTGATTGGCTTTACAGACGCAAGATCACATTTGATAACTCCGCTCAAGCAGAAAATCTTACCAACTTCCCCGCATTGGTAACCCTAGACAACACAGACATTGATTTTGCCAAAGTAAAAGCTGCCGGAGCAGATATCCGATTTACAGACAGTGATGGAAGCACGTTGCTTAGTCACGAGATAGAACTGTGGGATGATGGCACCGAAAATGCAGTTGTATGGGTGAAAGTCCCTCAAATCAATGCATCATCAAACACAGATTACATATACCTTTACTACGGCAACACGGCAGCAACTGATTCGCAGAATGCCTCTGCAGTATGGTCGAATGGCTATGCTGGTGTGTGGCACATGAATCAAAACCCTGGAGGTACAGCACCTCAGATCTTAGATAGTACATCAAACGCAAGACACCTTACATCTGCGGGCTCTATGGCGGCAGATGATGTCGTAGATGCAAAGATCGGTAAGGGTCTCAGCTTCGATGGGACAAACGACTATTTGTCTATTCCATTATCGGGACTCGACTTTAATACCGGACATATTGAAGTCTGGATTCAAAAAAGTACAACTCCATTTAGAGCGTTTTTCCGGACTGACGGCTCTGGCTGTGACTCTGAGTTTTACCTCACGAGCAATACAGCGGGATTCTGGACAAACGGGTCTTGTGCCGCGGGAACATATGAGGCAACAACTAGTGTAGGTGGAGCAACAGGCTGGAATCATACCAGTTTCCAAGGACGTTCAGATGGCAATACAATATTCATCAACGGACTGCAGGTGTCCCCAAATTATGTTCAGGGTAATGCCTCGCGAGCAATATTTCTGGATGATTTCGCATCCGGGGCGACCTTGTTTAGTCTAGGAACAGCTGGAGATCCAAGTGAATTCTGGAACGGCATAATGGATGAGTTTCGAATCAGTAATACAACCCGTTCCGGAGCCTGGATAGCGGCCCAATATACAAATATGAATGGCGGGTATGTATCCTATGGATCTGAGGAAACCCCTCTACCCGCCAGCGGAACTTGGGAATCTAGCGCTGGGGTAAATGTGATCGACTTGGTATGGAACGGCGGCTGGGGAGACGGAACCGCAGGCTCAACAGCATTTACAGCAAATTTCCAAAATGTTGGTGCTAATGCTACGATCACTTTTCAGGCCCGCGTAGCGACTACCACAGGTGGACTAGCCAGCGCTAGCTATCAGACTTTAGGAATTGCAAATTCTGGAACATCTTTAACCATCCCTGCTTCAACATTTACAAGTCTGAGTTTGGGGACTGGAACAAATAGATATATTCAAATCAGGGCAACATTTACCAATGTGGATGGGGTGACGAACCCTCGTCTCGACGACTTTACCATTTCATACATGGGGGATAACTCTGCTCCAGACTCAAATGCGTCTACTATTACTATGCAAAAGACTCAGGGTGGGGCGACAGTAGCTTCAAATGGGTGGGCGAATTCCGAAAGCCCTTACTTTAGTTGGAATGCTGGTCTAGACAGTCAGTCCGGCATTCGGGGCTATTGTTTGTACTTGGGAACTGATGCGGCAGGGGATCCAACCGTGTCTAAGGGGCTGCTGGGGACATCCCCTGCCGCACTGGCTGGCACACCATGTTTATTTGTTGTCACCGGAACGAACATCGACTTTGTGACTACGTCTCTACGAGGAGGTACATGGCTTACCAGTAGTACTTCCCCGTACTATTTGAACATTAGGGCGGTAGATCTAGCCGGGAACGTGTTTGGAAGTTCTGCACAGTTTCAGTTCCGGTTTGACAATCAAGCACCGACAAACCCTGCATTCTTATCTTTGCCAAGCGGTTTTATCTCCACCAAAGACGCCACATTCACTTGGCCGACTAGTGGACCAGATGCAGCAAGCGATACGCACTCAGGTTTTGCGGGTCTGCAGTATAGAGTAACTGCTGCTGGAGTTTGGTATGGAGACGCTCACAATGGTGCGCAGGACCCGACAGATTTCCTTACAAACGATGGGAGCTACACCACGGATCCGACTTATGACTATCCTCTGTTAAGTGACGGGACAAATGTGATATATATGCGTACTTGGGATGTGGCGGGAAATGTTTCCGTTGTTTATACAACTGGTAGTTTGAAGATAAATACTGCGGCGCCTTCGGCGCCGCAAAACCTCCAAGTTACTCCCACAGACAACACCGCCAATTCCTATAGCTTCGATTGGGACCAACCAGCAACATTTGTGGGCGATGTTAACTTGATCACCTACTGTTACACAGTAAATGTAGTTCCGGCTGCCAATACTTGCAGTTTCACAGCTGCCGGAGTTACCAGCTTGGCAGCCGATGCTTACGCGAATCAGCCAGGCACAAATACTCTGTTTGTAGTTGCAAAAGATGAAGCAGGCAACATCAACTACGGCACCTCAGCGAGCGTAAACTTTACATATAGCGGGAGCGCTCCAGGGATTCCTACAAGTATCGATGTGGCGGATATTTCCGTGAAAGCTACAAGCAATTGGCGATTGGTTATTTCCTGGAGCGCTCCTACAAATGTTGGTGCAGGGATAGAAAATTACCAGATCCTGCGTAGCACGACAAACACCACCTGCACCACCAATTTAGGTGCGTTTACCCAGGTGGGGACAACTCAAGGCACTTCGTTCACAGACGGTGGGCTATCGCAACAAAACTATTATTACTGTGTCAAAGCGTGCGACAGCGCCAACAGTTGCTCGGCGGCGTCTGAGACGAGATCAGGGTTTCCAGATGGGAGATTCACCGAGCCGCCGAACCTTATCAGTGGACCCACAATAACCCGTATTACGAATAGAAGTGCAACCATAACCTGGGTCACAGATAGAAACTCAGATACAAAGGTTTCCTACGGCTTGTCCACAGGGCAATATTTCCAAGAAGAGCCAGCAAAGTCCGAGCAGGTTACCAATCATACGATTACACTGAACAATCTTCAGCCAGGCACAACATACTTTTTCCGTGCAAAGTGGCTAGATGAGGATGGTAATTTGGGGACTTCAGAAGAAGCTGTGCTTACAACTCTTCCCGCTCCTGTGGTGAGCGAAGTAACTGTGACAAACGTGGGATTGAATAATGCCTTTGTAAGGTTTACAGCGACTCGTGCTGCCCGAGTGCGGGTCCAGTTCGGTACGACAACAAACTTTGGCGGCTTGAACGAAATCGCAACTTCGCAAGAGACCAGCTCGTACATCACTGAACTTTCAGGGCTGCAAGATGGCACAAAGTATTATTTCAGAGTCGATCCTGTGGACGCGGATGGGTTTAGCTATCCAGGCACTACTCTCGACCTTTCCACCATCGCGCGTCCACGCATCAGTAACATTGAAGCCCAGGAAGTGAAAGGCGAACCAGTTCCCACGGTTGAGGTATCTTGGGAGACAAACACGGAAACAACTTCAATAATTACGTACTATCCAGAGTCTGCACCTCAGACAGTTGAAAATGAAGTGGACGCAGACTTTATCCAAGGAGAACACAAGCTAAGGTTGACAGCTTTGCAGCCAGATACAAATTATCTTATTCAGGTGAGGGGGCGGGATAAATTTGGTAATGAAGCGCTCTCAGAAATCCAAAGGATAACTACAAGTGTGGATACACGGGCGCCGCGAATCACGAACCTGCGCATCGAGGGCGCTGTAATCTCGCAAGGCGCCACTCTGGGCGGACAACCGCTGGCTCAACTAATTGTATCTTGGGATACAGATGAGCCAGCCACAAGCCAAATAGAATTTGGAGAAGGTACCGGAACCAGTTATACTCAACGCACCCAAAAGGATGGGTCTTTAACATTTAACCACCTGGTTGTAATATCCAAACTACAGCCATCTCAGGTATATCACCTTCAAGTTTCAAGCGAAGATAGCGCTGGAAACTTGGGGCAGTCTGTAGACACGGTAACAATCACTCCCAAGGCAACCCAGACTGCCGTAGAAGTTGTGTTACGAAACCTAGGTGATATATTCAGCTTTTTGCGCTAGATATGCCATCGCAACCAATTATTCAAGTACAAAATGTATCGAAAGTCTTCAACGTCAAGGCTCAGGATATCCTTGTCTTGAAAAATATCAATCTGGAGATTACTGTTGGCGAATTTGTGGTGATATTTGGACCTTCTGGTTCTGGTAAGTCTACTCTCCTTAACGTTATTTTAGGATTAGAGCCAGCCACAACCGGAACCGTAATGGTTCAACATTTGAATATCTCGGATGCGACTTCTGAGGATGAGCTGGCCATCTTTCGCAAAAGGAATATCGGGATTGTGTACCAGCAGACAAACTGGATAAAGGCTCTCAACGTTGTAGATAATGTGTCGTTTGCGTTGGAGCTGATGGGTGTGGATAAATTTACTTCGCATCAGAAAGCCTTGGAAATATTGGATTTGGTAGGTATGAAAGGATGGGCAAACTTCTCCCCTACAGAACTCTCTGCGGGCCAGCAGCAAAAAGTTGCGCTGGCCCGCGCCTTGATCACCAATCCGGAGATCTTGGTGGCAGACGAACCAACCGGGAACCTTGACTACCAAAGCGGTCTAGAGCTGATGGCTCTGTTCAAGAAGCTCCAAAAGCAAGGTAAGACGATCATTATGATCACCCATAACCCTGAGAATCTAGAATATGCTTCGCACATTATCCAAGTGTTCGACGGCAGTATCATTCAGAACTTGCACACAGAGGGACAAGATATTGAGCAAATAAAAACGCAGCTGATTCAGAAGATAGATAAGTCATTGGTAAAGGTAAACAGCCAAATCACGTTAGAAGATATCAAGTTCATGTCAGCGACTGTGACGAAGCGCGCCTCCATAAATTCCTTGATCAAGGTGGCGCGCAATTTTTCACTCTTCAAGTGGATTGGCAACTTGATACAGGTGATCTCCTTCACCCTATTTATGATGTTGAATCTTGTCCAGAGCACCGTTCTGGCTTTGCTCAACTTGCCATTCTGGGGAGAAACCGTGCGCCGCAAACTCATTGCATTTACTACTCGAATATATGGTTTTGCGGCGCGCATTTTGCACAGCAAATACACCAACGATTCAATTAACCCGCTTTCGCTTGTCGACCTATCTGTGAAGCACTTGCTCAACAAGCGAACCCGCTCGATTATTACCATCGGTGGTGTGGCTCTGGGGATAGGGTTCATCGTATTTTTGGTCTCTTTAGGCTATGGGCTAGAGAATTTAGTGGTATCACGTGTGGCTAGCCTCAAAGAACGCAGGCAGATCGACGTGATTCCGGTTGTCTCCAGTAATTTGGCTATCAATGATCAAACAATAGAAAATTTTGAAGAGATCTCTGGCGTAGAAAAAGTATTACCGTTCATCAGTATCGCGGGAAAAGTTAGTTATCAGAACTCTAGTACAGACAGCGTTGCCTATGGCGTGCTGACCGAGTATTTATCTGAAGAAGATGTCACACCAGTGGTGGGCGGGATTTTCGACAATGACCAGCTATTCTTCCCCCCAGGGGAAGATGTATCTGTTTCCGACGCGATAGAAGAAACGGAAGATGTGATCGATGTGGAATTACCTCAAACTTCTCGCACAGCTGTGATAAATGACTCGTTCATGCAAGTACTAGGGCTGCAACCGTTAAACGCGATCGGTAAAAAATTCTCCGTTGAGTTTACCGTTACTGGAGATTTGGTCACAGGGGGCAGTCAGGTTAAATCCCTCCCTGTAGAGTATGAGATCGTTGGTGTTACGGATGATACGCGTAGCCAAATTATGTATATTCCAATCCTCGATGCAAAACAGTTGGGGATTACCAGATACTCTCAAGTCAAGATTGTGGTCGATTCTGAAGAAAACGTACCGACAGTGCGTAACCTCATCGAATTCCTCGGCTATCGAACCACATCAGTATTGGATACTGTTACCCAGATAGAACAATTATTCAGCAATGTGCGCATCTTGCTAGTAGTGGTAGGAGCTATCGCATTGGCAGTTGCAGCACTGGGAATGTTTAATACACTTACAGTCTCGCTGCTTGAGCGTACTCGAGAGGTTGGATTGATGAAAGCGATAGGAATGCGTTCGGATGAAGTTAAACTATTATTCATAAATGAGTCGGTGATAATGGGAATTCTGGGGGGCGGAGGTGGATTGTTGTTAGGTTTCCTGATGGGTAAGCTTATCTCCGCCCTGCTTTCTGTGGTTTCGGTCACCCGCGGTGCTGAAGGGATAGACATTTCGCTTATTCCAGGTGGGGTGGTTGTGCTCATCTTATTGTTAAGTATCTTCATTGGTGTGGTCACCGGAATATTCCCTGCTGTGCGAGCAACAAAGATCTCTGCGTTGAATGCGTTGAGGTATGAATAGGGAATAAAGAACAACTATCTCTTTTTGCGCAAGTTGAACAAGAAACTCTTCAGAGAGATGCGGTTGTGATACTCCAGAGCTCCAAATTCAAAGAGTTTGAAGGCAAGTATGAAACTGACTGCGACATACGCAATAGACGCTACTGCTCCGAGTAGTTGCTCGGCGCCCGAGAGCTCTCCCAACGCGTTGCGGAAAAGCAAAATCAGAGGTGAGGTGAAAGGGAAATAGCTAAAGAAAATTGCTAAAGTCCCCGACGGTTCAGCGATCAGGCTGGTGGCCAGATATACCGGGATAAGTGCAGCAAAGATGAACACCGATGAAAGCCCCCCCGCCTCTCTGTACGTAGGCATAGCAGCTCCGACACCAACCATGATGTTCGCGTTTAGTAAGAATCCACAGACTGTGAAGAATACTGCCCAGAAAAGCTGGGTAAATGTTACCTCTACCGAACTAAGATCAATCGGGCTGGTGCGCGATAGCAGCACCAGCCCGCCTAATGCAAAGATAGCTAGTACAACTACTTGAGTGATTACGATGCTTAGTTGGCCCGCGATTTTGCCCCAGATGAGTTCCCGAGGGGTGACGATAGACAAAATTGTTTCGATCATACGGTTCTCTTTCTCTTCAGAGACGCTTTGCAAAAGAAGGGATGTCGCGAAGGTGACAAGGATAAAATATATACCCACAGAGATCAAAGGAACGATAAATGCCTCGAAACCATTTTCTATTTGTTCACCATTTTTGTAGCTAGTTACTTCTGTGGCGTAATCGGCATTAAAAACTTTTGTGAGGTTGGCATCGCCTAGCTTGTTTAGAATACTCTGTTTTACCAAGTTCTTTGCGATCGGATCGTATGCTCCGTCATTGAAAACGCCTTTACTATTCACACTGATGTCGATCTTGAGGCTAGTAGCGAAATCCTGAGGATATACAATTAAGGCATCTACTTTCCCTTCTTTGACGGCTTGTTTACCTGTCTCAATGTCTTCAATTTGTTGCAGTGGCGGCTGAAGCAAGGGTTTGTCCAAAATTCCCGACTGGTCAAACACGTAAATCCCCTTTGCTTCAGCCGCCAGCTCAGCCAATTTCGTTTCTGCTGATTGCGCCGACAAAGTAGAGATTACGCTCAAAAAGATTATGAAGGCTGGGAACGCAAGTGTGGTAATCCAAAAGCTAGGTTTACGGATCACTTGTAGATATTCTCTTTTGGCAATGATTAGTAATTTATTCATATCCTACCTTGAGAAACTTCAATAAAAATTTCGTTCAACGATGGGCTAGCCATCTCAAAATGATAAATCTGTATACCGCTTTCGACTAAATATGTAAGGATTTGTTGTGATGTTGCCTTCTTCGTGGGGGTCAATTCTGCATAGTTTGTTGATTGTGAATCAATTGCAAACAAACCTTTGGCGGGGACCAGTCTGCCACTGAATTTCAATTTGACCCTATTTTCTCCGAACTGACTCTTCACTTCATCAACTTTACCATACAACGCAGATCGCCCGTCTTTTATCATTAGCAAGCGGTGGGCGATCTTTTCTGCCTCTTCCATCTGATGAGTGCTGAAAATGATGCTAGAACCGGCTGAATTTAACTCTTTCAAAATATCTAGCAACAGAAGCCGGTTCACGGGGTCCAGACCTTTGGTTGGTTCGTCCAACACAAGTAGGCTTGGCCGATTGATGATCGTGATTCCAAGTTGGATCTTTTGTTGCTGTCCGGAGGACAGCTTCTTTATTTTCGACTTTGCCTTATCGGCCAAGCCGACACGTTCTAAGTACTCAGTTGCGCGCTGCTTGGCAGTTTGGGCGTCCAAACCCTTGATCTGCCCAAAGTAAACCAGAGTGTCGAGTACGAGTGAATCTAGATATAGTCCTCGCTCTTCGGGTAAGTAGCCCAAGATTTGCGAGTGGGAAGACGAGTATTTCTCCCCATTGACCAGTAGCTCCCCCTTATCCGGCTGATAGATGCCGAGCAACGTACGCAGGGTTGTCGTCTTCCCCGACCCGTTTGCGCCCAAAAAAGCAAAGATCTCTCCTTGCTCTACTTCGAACGACAGGTCGTGAATCACCTGCTTGTATCCAAAATTTTTGGAGAAGTTTGTAACCGAGATTGCTGGTTTCATTGTTTTTTTGCTTCTTTTTGTCTAGAACGTGCTTTGCGGTACTCTGCTGCGGTGGCAAAAGAATGTGGATCTGCCAAGTCCGTGAAAAGTACGCCATTCAAATGATCCATTTCATGTTGGATAACTTTGGCGATGAAATCTTCATACTTAGCTTCCTGAGGGGTACCATCTTGATCTAAATACTTTATTTGCAAAGATTTTGAGCGAACCACATTACCAAACAGCTCAGCATTAAAGATACTCAAGCAAGCCTCGGGTAGCTCAATTTTCTCTTCGCTCATTGAAGTCACAACAGGGTTTATAAAAGCAATCGGTCCCCATGCGGTGAATTCAGGTCTGTTTGGGGTTGGCTTAATTTCAACTATAAATAGCCTGACCGGCACACCGATTTGTACTGCGGATATGGCTACACCCGATTTTTGATCTCTTAGTGTATCGATGAGGTCTTGAATAAGTGTTTGGATATCTGAAGATTTTATATCCTGTTCATTAACCTCTTTCGATACTTCTCTGAGTAGGGGGTTTCCAATGTCGAGGATTTTCTTGATCATACGAGATTCTACAACGTCGGTAGGTTTGTGCCAAGGCTTCGGTTGTATCGTTTTTCGGTGTGTTTGTCGCCGAATCTCAACTTGTAAATTAGGTAACAAATGTTATGATAAGTTAGTTCGCCAACCTAGCTCAATTGGTAGAGCAACGGTATCGTAAACCGTAGGTTGTGAGTTCGATTCTCACGGTTGGCTTATAAGTTAACTGAAATATTTACTATGAAAGAAGTGCAATATAACATTACTCACAAGGTCCTAAACAGTATCGTGCGTGTCGAGACTGGTAAACTCATGCAAGAACAACACCCCAACTACGCTGTGCGCAACAAGCTGGGGCATAAAGTAAAGTCGCTGAGCATCTTTCACTTGGGCCATATGTTTGGGTTGCAGCTGACATTGAAAGATGCGGAGAAAATTGTAGACGGTAAAAGGCTTGAGGCTCAAGACCCCAAATTGAACCTTCTGTACAACTTTCGCAACGTACTAGAGTACAACCGATCCAGTGTTGGAGACGAAAATTATGCAATTGATAGCAATCTTTTGATGCATTTGAACAAGATCGTGTTGACCGATTGGCGCGAGACTTGGGATGTGCGCTGGAGAAGTGACGAAGACCAGCCAGATGAGAAAACTGAGAACTGGTTTGACTTGCATAACGAGGAAATTACAGCCGAGCAAGTGGAGGCTAATGTTTATGAGTTGTGTGATTGGTATAGCTCAAATTTAACTCGGTTGAATCCATTGGTACTGATTGCTGTGTTTGTTTTTAGGTTAATTGAAATTGCGCCATTTGCTGTGGGTAATAAATTGACTACTCTGGCTGTAATTGACTATTTACTTTATAGGTTTGGGTACACGGAGAAAACATTCTTGGCTCCTGTTCGAACGGTAGATACTTACGAACAAGAATTTTACGAAGCATGGCAGATCGGTGTTAAGACAGGGGATATCACCATTTGGGTTGAGCGCTTTGTAGCTGCTGTGGCCAAAGATATTCAAGATACCAAAGCTGAAGTTGATCAATTCCTGGCTGAAGAAGAGAAATCGACAAATAAGCCATTCTTGGATTTGAACCGTCGGCAGTTGAAAATTTTGCGTTACTTACAAACGATCCCTACTGTGAAGCGTGAAGATTATTGTCAGATGATGGATGTATCGACGATGACAGCATTCCGCGACCTTAACGATCTTGTCAGCAAAAAACTGATCAAGATCGAAGGTCGCGGCCGAGGTACCAAATATATCTTGGCAACACGGTAGTTTCTCACCTATAAGCGCTGTAAAATGCTGCCTAAGATGGCAGTGACAAATAGCATGTTGATGTATGTTAGTAGTTTGAATTTGGACATGAGAATTTGATAACTACTATTGAGTCGGAGTCGGTATACAAGGCTAAACTTCCACAGATAATTTCAAAAAATTATCTACTAGTTCCTGTATCTTTGTTTGGGTTTGGGCAATATGTTCTATTCCCTGAGTTACTTTCACGGTGGTATAACCTAGAGATCTAGAATGCTCTAGATACAATTCTTGTGCTGTGTCCCATCTTTCTGCTGGCATACGTTCAAATTTATGATCATTATTAACAGCTGAGGTTATGCGTTCCCCATAAAGTGTTATACCTAGATCAACCTGTAATAGGTTTTTGTTTATGTGCAATAAATAGTTTCGATTAACTCCCGAGATCTCACCCCAAACTAAGCCAGTTATAATATAGTCTTCCATCAAAACTATTTGACCTTGGTTTAACATTTTTATCAATAAGGGCTCAAATTCACGACGGTTTCTAACTGCTAGTTTTTGTAATAGCTTATTTAACTCATCGGGAGTTCTATTGTAGGTTTGGGATCGTTGAAGAATCTCAAATGCTAAAGGCCCTGTGATACTAAAATCGTATAAAGGGTATTTTATGTATACGACTGATAGACCAAGAGCTGATAGATGTCTATAAAGTAACTCAACTTGCGAACTTTTTCCTAAATTGGGAGCTCCAGTGATTAAAATCATTTTACCTCTTTCTTCTAGAGGGAGTAGGTCTAAGCGTTTCATTATTTAACTGTTTCCATATTCAACGCGGATTTGGAGCGGAGCTTGCGGTGGAAGGTGATGCCGAAGCGGTGGGCTTCGTCGCGCACGCGCTGGAGCATGTAGAGCGCTTCGGATTTGCGGGGCAATTTTATTTTGACGAACCCGTCGACTTTTCCAAGGGGCTGATACGTTCTTTTTGAAATACTTGTGTCGCTGAGGACCATCACACTGTTTTCTGGCGCGAATTGCTCTGCTACTTTGAAAATTTCTTCTTCGCGTTTGGCGAGGCCGACGATGGGAATTGTTTTTTCTAGGCCGAAGTCGGTGAGGACTTTGTAGGCTGCCGAGAGTTGGCCTTTTCCTCCGTCGATGACTATCAAACTCGGCAGCCGCCTGAAACTGTCGTCTGGCTTCCACTCCTTCATTTTTTTGATCAATTCGGGTGGAAGGTTGACGGTGAATCCTTCGATGTCGGTGTAGGATGCGGGCGCGGAGGTGTCGATTTCTTCGGTTAAATTTTCTCCCGCGCCCGCATCCTGTGTCCCGTTCACATTTTGAGACTTTATGTATTGTGCAAATCTGCGCGTGAGAACTTCTTGCATCATGGCGAAATCGTTGGGCTCGTTCTTCATACGGATTTTGAATTTGCGATAATTTTCAGGAGTTGCTTGACCGTCAATGCTGACTGTCATTGCCCCGACAGCGTTTGTGCCTTGGATGTTGGAGATGTCGTAACATTCTATACGGAAGCCTGGCTCATTCTTCAATTTGTCTGCAGGGAAATCTAGGTAGCTGATGAGGGCGGAAATCGCGGATTGCTTTTGAACTTGCTTAGCCTGTACAATGCCGATTTCATCAATGTCTTTGTCGATGTGCAGGTTACTTCCAACATACTTGATATCGTTCAACATATTGCGGTAACGGGCGGCGGTCTCAAAGTCTTGAATCTTGGCGGCTTTGCGCATTCTGGCTTCGAACTCGTACATTAGGTCGTACTTTTCGCCTTTGAAGAATTTTTTGATGCTATTCAAATTGGCTTCGTAATCGCCTCGCGTGGCAAGGCCTGCGCAGGCTCCGTTGCATAAATTTATTTGGTAGTGAAAGCAGGCCTTGTGATTCTTGCTGGTAAAAGGCTTGTTTCGTTCTGCGGGGATGGCGACTTTTATCTTTCCAGTACAGTATGGAAAAAGTCGCCGTAAACGGGTGAGCAACCTTTTTACTGTTCCAACATTGGGATATGGTCCGTAGTATTCAGCGTTTTTGTCGTGTTCTTTGTCACGGCTGACGGTGATGGTTGGCATGGGGACAAATTCGCCGTGAGAGTTTGAGATCTTATCAAATTTCACATAGGCATAACTTTTATCATCAACCATCAGGCTGTTGTACTTGGGTTTATGCCGCTTGATCAGCACACTTTCAATGATTAGGGCTTCGATTTCTGAATCAGCCAGAACAAACTCAATATCTTCTGCCAGGAGAATCATTTGACGGATTTTCTCCTCTACACGATTGAAGTTGCTGAAGTAACTTTTTACACGATTGCGCAAAATTTTGGCTTTGCCGACATACAAAATTTTCCCGTTTTTGTCTTTGTATAAGTAACAGCCGGGTACCAACGGGGCATTGCGAATTAGCTCTTGGAAAGCCTTGTTTTTGGTGCTCAGTACAGATTTAGCCATCAATTTTGGTTACTCAGTTGCTGGTGCGGACGTATTTGCGGTGAGCTCGCGTGAATACATACTTACGTCCGCATTTACAGGTGACTCTTTCTGTCTCATGCGAAATATTTTCGCGATCGAGCTGACTGTCTAAATTTCTGGTGCACCCTGGACAGAGACGTTTTTCCAAAAGCCTTGCTTGGATGGGGGCAATGATCTTTTTTAGTATTAGCATACTGAATTATACCGTGTATAATCGGTTATGCGTACAATTGAACTTCATCCACGTATTTTGTTTTATTTCCTTGGCTTGGTGGCATTGCTATGGCTGGGTGCCCAATTGACTGAGGTGTTGGTTATTTTGCTTGTGGCTTTCATTATTAATGCAGCTTTTCGTCCAACAGTAGATTTTCTTGAGCGTAAAAGGGTTCCACGGTTTTTGGGTATCGTATTGATGTTCGTGCTTGTGTTTGGGGTGATAGGGCTTGTGCTGGCGGTTATCGCTGGTGAGTTGTTGGCGCAGCTGGGAAATTTGATCAACTCTCTGCCCCAGATCTATGGGCGGTTGGCTGAGTTTGCCAGTGTAAATTTACCTTTTTTGGATGGTGTGTTTAAGTTTGGGTCTCTTCAGTCTGATATCGAAGAATTGGTAAAGAAGCTGAATGAGACAGATTTTATACGTAACATGTTTATTGACCAGGGAATCCCGGCAGTGCAACGAGTATTGGGATTCTTGGGTCGTAGTTTCAGCTTGCTGTTGAGTATTTTCACGACAGTAATGATTTCTGTGTATATGTTGTTGAGGCGAGATAAAGTGCAATCGGGCTTAATTGGCTTACTACCTAAGGGGAAGCAAAAGTTTGTGAATGATGTGTTGGAGAAGGTGGAAACTAGTTTGGGAGCGTGGGTGGTGGGGCAATTGATTTTGATGGTGCTGGTGGGCTTGGCGACATATGTTGTATTGATTGTGCCAAGCCTGTTCTTTCCTGGCTACGCGTTGGCAGAATTTGCGCTCCCGATTGCACTGATTGCCGGGTTGCTCGAAGCGCTACCCAATTTGGGGCCGTTGGTCGCGATGGTGATTGCTGCGATAATTGCTTTGGGCAGCGGTGGTTTGGGGGCGGTGATTTATGTGGTGGCGATGTTCTTGTTGATTCAAAATCTAGAGGCGGTGCTGTTGGTGCCTCAGGTGATGAAAAAGTCTGTTGGTCTAGACCCGATTGTAACAATTTTAGCGATCATTGGAGCGTTTAAAATTGGGGGTGTGTTGGCGGCCTTGCTGGCTGTGCCTGTCGCTGCAGCCGCCCAGATTATTCTCCAGGCTGTGCTGGCTGAAAAGCGTGAATCTGCTGGCAAATGATGTTTTGTAGTTCGATTGTTTCGGGGTTATCTCCAATATTTGCCAGCTGCTGAAGTTCTGCTACAGGTAGGTTGTATTGCAAGATTATTCTCAAAGTTTGCATAAACATTTGAAAGCTTGGGCTATCTAGCTCGGCGAGTCTGCTTGGCTCATCGCTAGCGACGAGCACTTGGAATGTGGCTGGGATGAAAGTTAGATACACTTGTAAGCCAGATTGGGTCTGAAAGGGTTTTGTGATGCTGTTCAGTTGCCAAGACGTGCCTGATTTTGTTTTAGGTGGTTTAGCGGCGGTTCTGGGTTCTTTTTTCGGGGCATCCTGTGCGGACTCAGGCGTTCCGCGAAGCGGAACGCCTTGATCTGTGGCTTCGACTTGTAGGGCTGATTTAACGTCTCCTGCCGATTGAGGTAGGTTTAGTTCGGGATGCCATGAGATAGAGTTGCGAATGCCGTTTGTACGGATGATGTTGAGGGAGGCTGCTAACTGGCTAGTTTTATTCCCTATTCTGCTCCCCCACTCTGTTACAAGTGTGCTCTTTACATTGGTTTTCCCTAAGAACTGGATAGATTCGCTGCTTGTGCGCATTGCCCAGTGTAAGAACTCTAGGATTTGCTCAGGGTTTGCATCTGGCGTGAACTGAAAGTGAACGGGACGTTCGGCTATCATCTTTTGGGCAGTCTTTTCATCTGAGTACGCACTGATGGTGATGGCAATGTCTGTGGCGAGCATGGCAATGCGAGCCACATGTCCTATTTCACTATGGAGGCTGGGGTGCAACTTTGCTAGATTTACATTTACAGTGAACGGTTCTGGGGTGCCGATCAGCAAAGGGTGGGTATACTTGTCTCTGGTAGGCAAAATATTGTTTGTGTCGGGGTCTATGTAGATGTGGCCGGCAATCGGTTCTTCTCTGAGGTTGTAAGATTGCCGCAGACCCAGATACTGCCAGTACGGCTTATCAAATTGTAAGATGCCGGACTCTAACATTAGTCCTAACTCATGCCCGAAAGCGACGGAATCGTTTTTACGATGAAAGTACCCATAACTGTCCGCCCACCAACGCCAGGCATTTATCATTCGACCAATAATCTGCTCCCAATTTGATTCTGTCTCGAGTGACTGAGTTTGAGGGGATGTGTAGGTGGCAGCAACTTCGCTGAGGCTGAAAGGATAGTTACCTAAAACTAGATCAGAAGTTGTCTCTGCTAGCAGGGTATCTATCTTAAACCCATATTCACCTAGGTGGTTAGATTTCAACATAATCACTTTGGGTAACTAAATTGGGCAGTGATACTAGCTTACCATACAAAGTATCTATGATTGAAGTTATGTACAGGAAATCTTGCGGTGAGAGTCCTAGGTCTATAGCATTCTTGACTATATAAGTCTTTGCTGCAAGGGTATGCCACCCTGTTTTGTTCGTTAGATGCTAGTTCTATTGCTGAGATTTGCTGTGCTAGGCTTGGACCTATTCTCATAAGGTGCATGATACTACACTTCTGCGGTAACGTAACCATGGATGATGATATCTAAAGCTCTCTGTGTGAGTTTTATCAGCTCTGTTTTCCTCTCTGAATCCTGAAGTGTGGATTCGCAGTAGGTAAGCAGTAGCTCAAGTAGAGTTTTGGCGTCTCTCAGAGACCTAATTTCCTTTCTGTCTTCAAGTTTTTGGATTGAGGCTAAAGCGAGTCCATGTTGGAGTGCGTAGGTAATCTGTTTTTGCCAGGTCGTGTTGAACTGAAAATAGGTCTCTAGCACTGGTATTTCTCGGCATAGGAAGCGTATGGATTCTATAAGTCTTTCCCAAGGTTGGGCTGAAGTTTGGATGTGGACATAGATGTCTTTCAGACGTGTTTCCACATCCTCCACGACATGAATTGATGCCTCTGCTATTGCTAAGCTCATAAAGGTCGCAGCTTCGCTTCAGGAAAGCATAGCACTTAAATGTAATGAACGGAATAATAAATCCGCCCCCCTGTGCGGGGGCGGATTAGAGACAACCAAACCTAATACAAATCTTTATACAACCTCACACTTGTCTCCTACACAAGCAAGTTCCTTTGCTCCTTTGGTCTCATCATCGTATTCAAAAAGTACCAGGTTGGAGAAATCAATTTCTGGAAGCTTGCTAGCTAGCTCCATATATTTTTCTTTTGAGATTTCTTCGTAGGGTGCCAATTCATACTTATGGTCGCTTCGGGGTAAGAATGAAAGTCCTCCAATGATATCCCAATTTGTGTATACCCAGTTTGCTACCTCTAGCCATTCGTCATCCCCTACAGAGATCGTGACAGAAGGGTTATGCTCGGTAAAATTTTGTTTATATATTTTCCACAACTCTAGTTGCTCAATTGCGGACTGATCGTTTTTAAATGTAGCTCCGTCAGGGGATTTTATGGGAAATTCCAGCACAAAGGTGGTGGCTGTTTCCATACTCTGGCCAACTTCTGGGCTGTAAGGTATCCCTTGCTGTTTAAGCATCATAAAGATTGGGTCTGTAGCTGACACACGTACTCTGCGGATGTAGTATGGTGCATGGCGAGGGTGTAGGCCAGATGCACAATCTAGCAATTGTGAGCTGTTACCGGATGGCTTTACGCATGTTACGCAGGTTGATGAGTTTACGCCGAATCTTTGTGCATATTCTTTGTTCACCTCGATGGAGTAATCACGCATCTTGCGTAAGACTTTTTCGTTTCTCACAAGTGGGCTTCCCCAGGTGTCCGTAACTGATACCCCTAGCAAGCGTTCCTCTTCGCAATGTTCTTTCCATTCTTTGGATAAGAATGGAAAGTATGTCAAGGTTGACTGATAGGTTCCTAGAATGGTTGCTACGCGGATTTTTTGCATAATATCATCCTCAGTGTCGTCTTCGCGAGGAACAATGCTGGTTAAGTTACAGAACTGTTTATTCTTTAATACAATTTCTCCACAAGGGTTGGTTCCTGAAGTGGCAAAATCTTTCTTAAACACTTCCCAGCGGCGAGCGGGTAATTGTGCCTGCAAGCTGCCTCTGTTGAATATCCCCCGCTCGCCTGTCCCGCTCTTTGCTAAAGCCAACCACTCAGTCAAGAACTCAGTTGAAGAAGGCTTCTCGTTGTAAACGGCTGAGTTGTTCGACAGAGATCTCTGGGGTTCGGTATTCCAGAATTGGCCTTGTTTGGCATCGCGTAGTTGTTCGTCGTGTAGATCAGAAAGCGAAATCATTGCGCTGCGGCGTACACCACCTGCTACAACGATCTCTCCGATCTTACAGCATATATCATGCACATCTAAAGTGCTTAGTTTGCGGTCTTGTCTGGATAATATCTTCTCACGAGTAAAATCGATCAGTTCTCGCAATGGTTGAGGTCCTGAGCTTCGGCCTCCCATTGTCTTTAGTCTTGCCCCGGCTGGGCGCAATTGAGAATAGTCATACTCGTAATCTTCTCCTGCAAACCATGCTTTAACTCCGTCAACAAAAGCTGTAGCCCAGCCTTCCTTACTATCTTCTATCACATATTTCTTAGCTTTGGCTTTCTTTTGCTTTTCTATTTTTGGGAATAAGTCGACTGTTTGTTCTTCTACTGAGAATCCTACCCCGCAGCCACACATAGAAATGTACATGATCTCCCCAAAGTCTTCTACTTTGCTAGGTGCGATAAATGAGCAGTTGTAGGCGGCTACGTTGGTTGCTCTAGCTGCCTTGCCAGCACTCCACATTAACCGCATAGAAGGCACAACTTTTTGCTCAAGCATGAACTGCCTGACTTCTGAATATTCCTCTTCCTTCAGCTTTTCCCCGAGGTTTTCACGCATAAAGTCGATATAACGATCGATGGTCTCGATCCATGTTTCACGACGACCTTCGGTTTCTAGCCAACGCGAATAGCTCGTGTAGTATACAAATTCAGCAAGTGGGTTACGGAAATATTTTTTGCTTTCTCTTACAGATCTGACAAACTCTGGGTCTACGGCTGGAGTACTTGGTGTTGCAAGATCGACGAAAGTATTTACAATCACTTGGTCGACCAATTCTGGAGTGTTTTTGTCTAGTATCTCTACTGAGACTTCCCTATTTCGACTTTGTTGTCTTTTAGGCATAGTTAAAAGGATTAAGAAATAAAGTTACTCTTTGTATTCTTTTTCTAAACTCTTAATTGCTTTCTTAAAATCGTCGATGGTTTGAAAGTCGCGATATACGGATGCGAAAAGTAGGTAGCCAACATCGTCGATTTGTTTCAAACCTTCTAGTACCATCTCCCCGATCTCTTGAGCTTTAATTTCGGTTGACTCGTGGTTGAGTAATGTTTGCTCAATGTTTTGGACCAGCTCCTCTATTTGAGCATCGGGGAGTTGGCGCTTCTTCACTGCCCGCATGATTCCGCGTTTCAATTTTTCACGATCAAACTCTTCGATCTTTCCGCTGCGTTTAATAACGTACAAGTTGATGGTTTCAATTCGCTCGTAGGTGGTGAATCTTTTGCCGCACTCTTCGCACTCACGGCGACGGCGTGTGACGCCTTCTTCGTTGTTGTCTCTTTTGTCGACTACTTTTGTGTTGTTCTTTTGGCAGTATGGACAGACCATGGTGCAAAAAAAGGATCAAAAAAATAAGCCTGTGGCTTGTATTTTGGTCCACTTCAGTTCCTGAAAGTGGTTCTAATTATTTTAGCCGTTTATATTTCTTACTCGAAATTTCTGATTTGTAAGCACGGCAAGATATTCTTACCTCGAACTTTGCAATTTATACAACTGGTTGTGGTATATACATAGGTTACCCCCAACAACTTGTGGTGTCAAGTATTGTGTGAATACAATTTGTTTGGTATTTTGTTGGTCTCTCGGTTTATATATATGATTTCTAGAAACTCAAAAATCGAAAATAACCTTAGGAGTCATGCTCCCCTGACTGCTGGCGAAGAGGCGAACTTAATGCGTATTGTTGCTAACTACGAACTACCTGAAGCAGAAAGAGCTGAAGCAAAGCATAGTCTTATCCTTTGTAATCTAGATTGGGTGTGGTCGTATGCAAGGTTGGCAGTTGTGAGAAGACACCAATCTTCTGGAATAACTCACCAAGTTGAAGATCTAGTTCAGGAAATACTTTTGAAAATTTATCAAAGTATGGATAACCTAAAACCGGATGAGTTTTTGGGTGGTAGTGGGGAGCCAGTTAGGTTCGCGACATATGTACGAAGAATTGCCCAAACGGCTGTGACGAGGTACTTTCTTCTGTTTGACGGTGATTTTCGTGTCACTGGGGAATTCAAAAATACTTGGAGGGTTGCATTTGAGCTTGGTACTAAAGATCCATATGAAGTTGCTTTTCAGAAGTGGCAGGTCAAGTATGGGGTTGATTTTGATCAAGCAGAGCAAAGGGTATTTGTTGATTTTTTGAGATTAAATACGTACATGACAACCTATTACTCTGAAGGAATGCTTAATTCATACTTAAGGATGAAGGGGTCACCGGAAATGCTATTTTCTTTCGACTCAAAGACAATAGCGTTGTTTGAGTACGCGCTAGATCTCAGAGAGTCGGTCAACCAAATAATTAAGAAGTATTGTATCCCAAAGTCACTTTTTAATTCCCTGTCATTGTTTGTTTTTAACACAAGGATGGTGATGTCTACCCCAATCGCTGTAGATCCGCAAGTGGTCAATAATGCTTACTACACTACTCTTGCACCTGTTGGCTGGGATGTTGTTGGAGATGGAGCCTTGTCGATTGAAGCTATTAAGGCAGCTCTATCTGAGCCAGATCATTTGGATAAACAGCTTTATGAAATTCTAGTCGATTTCGTTATTTACGAAGAGTCTTTAGAAACAATGGCAACTAAGTATAGAATTAGTAGGTCTGGTGTATTTGCTAGGTACCAAAAAGCTATTAAGATCATAAGGGACAAAATGAGTACAACAGAGGTTTGATTCACAGATCCTGCTCTACTCTGTTAGTATATCCTATGTCCCAAGTTAAGTCTGCAAAAGATATTCTGCTGTCCCACGATTATTTAGAGGCGCGTGAAAAGGCCCAGCGCTACGTGCGGCACGAGTTTCAAGACTATGCTTATCGTCTAGCAAGTGACTTGGGCGATCTACCGCATAGGCATATCTACATGCGGTTGGCAAAGACGGTAGATCGCACGATGTTGGAGCAAGCGGCGGCATTCGCACTGGGATACTTCGATGAGCCAAATAAAGGCAAGTTATTTATGTGGAAGTTATCCCAGCTGCGGGATGATCTTGCTACTCGACATAAACTGAAGAATTTTGAGCACGACTTTGTGATTCAGGAAACGGGGAGGTTTATGGACCAGGTCTTCTCAGCGATTGAGCAAAAGTACCTAGCAGAACAGAAATTGAAAACGGATTTTATTTCCACACTACCGAAAGACAAAGAAATTCGTCGTGCATTCTGGTGGGGTACGGGCCTAGGTTGGGAGGCGAAACTTTTTTCAGATAAGGGGGTCAAGTTCCGCGGTGTGGATATCTCCCGCAAGTTGGTCCAAGCAGCAAAGACATTACACGGCGAGGCGGCCAAAATTGTGTGGCAGCCCAAATGGTTAAAACTAAAAGAGTCTGGACCCAAGGTGGACCTAATTTGGGCTGCCAGGTGGCATGCAATTCCTTTGGAGTCAGAAGAAGCATATTTGCAGAAATTCAAACGAATATCCAACCCCTCTGCCTTGATTGTGTTTGAGGCTAATGTAGGTGATGCTGTTTCGCAGCGCTGGGTGGAGATACCGACAACCGGTGAAAACAAACTATACAGTTTCGAGAAACTAAATAAGCTAGATACACTGTGTCAACTTTGTATAGATAACGGTCTAAAAGTATTGGAGATATTGGATTTGAACCCGCAGAAGTCTCTGATATTGTGTGAGCTAACCTGAGATAGCGAAGTAGATAATCAAGACTACCCCGACTGCGAAAACCGCTATGCCGCAGCCTGATAGAATTTGTTGTGGTTTTGATAGTTTAAACTTTCCCATCTGGAGTAATATAGATAAGTTTGCGCTACAAGTCCAGTGACAGAGATATCTTCTTTGGGTAAACTGATGCAGTATATATCCTGTTATAGCAGTGGAAATAAAAACACATAGAGTAAAAATATTGGCGGGTACGGCGTTGGTACTCTTTCTGATTCTGATCTCTCTCGTGGTGTATGTTCTGGTCAACCCTAGCGTGCCGGATGAAGGAGTCGCAGATGTACCTTACACTGCAGTCGATGATGGTAAATGTGTGATCGGCTGGGTAAATGCAAATAGCCGTATTACCCTCTCCTCTCTTGGCTTTACGCCGTATCAAACGGTTACTCAAGTGTTGCCTCCCGGCTACCAGATAAAATCTTTTGATTTAGATGCGGGAGGGCAATTAACTGGGGAAGCGATTTCCGATATCGACATTATTATCTTTACTGATGAGAGCGATCTCGGAAATCGCGCCAATAATTTCCGGATCACCCAGCCCACTTTGGATGTGATCAGGAATGCTTTTAACTCCGGGCTGGGTGTAGTGGTCACGTCCGGAAATGGCGGCCGTGCAGGCACGGCCGATTTCGCTGCCAATTTATCGCTGGATGTAGTCAATTATTTGCAAAACACGATTCTATATCAGGATACAAATCTACAGGCTCAACAGATTCAAGCATTAACTTCTAGTAGTTTCAGTTTCCTCAATGCGTGGCGCGTGGATACAAGAGGGAGTAAATACAGTTACACGGGTAATGTTACTGTCTCCAGTCCGGCTGTATGTGCGGCATCTGTTGGTTACGGGAGTGGGCAGACATGTGTTCTCTCTTACCTTCCTCCTGCTGGTAATCGGGGTTTTTTGTTGGTGGACTCGCATAAAGGGTTTATTTTTGATCAGATACAAAATGCGTATAGAACAAATCCAGCTGTGTTGATAGATTTCCCGTTTCCTAATTGTAGTCCTACCAGTAGTTCGTCTTCTTCTAGTACAACTTCGTCTTCGGTTTCAACATCAAGTTCAAGCAGTTCAACCACCACTACAACTTCTCCGACGATTGAAGATTATGATATCGGATTGACTCTCCAAGCTACTGTGTCTAGTCAAACGGCAACAGAGGGAGTAATCGAATACACTGCTACAGTAATGAATAATTCCACGATTTTGGCTGCGGAAGACGTGATCTTGCAAGGGACTTTCCCGAGCTTCGTCACATCTGGACAAGTGACAAATCTGTCCACTTATTCGATGGCCGAGGTGAACGCGAACCTTATAAATTGGTCTATTGGGACATTAAGTCCTGGGGAATCTGTTCAAGTGAGGTACAGTTTGACTGTGCTGGCTGCGAACTTTGGGACTATCCCGGGGCTAGCTGCGGCTTTTGTTGATCTGAATGCAAATGGTGTCCCCAATGACAACGAAAAAGCTGTCGAAGCTAGTGCCCCCGCGCAGCTAGCCCCGCAGCAAAGTACTAGCACATCTACATCCACCTCATCGACTACAACTACCACCACTAGCACGACAACGATCACATCCACATCGAGTTCGGCCTCTACCACTAGCTCGACCTCGACTAGTTCGTCTAGTGCGACGGTAGCTTCTACTACTACGACAAGTGGTGCTTTGCCTGATACTGCATTGTTCGACGAGCAATGGTTCTGGCTTATTGTTGGGCTGGGCTTTATTTCGCTTGGTCTTTACGTTTACCTCGCCCAGCAGCCCCTCCTCAACAGGCTGGATACTGTTTTGTTCTCTCCTTTGTGGGATCGAATGCAGGATGTGACGCGTTCTCCGGAGGATCGGGAGTTTGCCAAGAAATTGCGTAATCGGCGAAAGTAAGTTTACTAAATGTGGTTTTACTAGCTATAATTACCCACTCTGTTGAGGTTGAACGTACGCCGAGGTAGCTCAGCTGGTAGAGCATTCGCCTGAAGAGCGATGGGTCGTCAGTTCAATTCTGACCCTCGGCATTTGAAAATTAAAGTTAGTTCGGGCAGTTAGCTCAATTGGTAGAGCTCTCCGTTTACACCGGAGTGGTTATAGGTTCGAGTCCTATACTGCCCACCAAAAAAATTCCCCCAGAAAATTTTTATAAGTTATTGCACCGATGTATATCTGGGATGTATATTCTTTGGCAATGCAGAGAATCAAAGTCTTCTCTAAAAGCAAATTTACAACCGCCCAAACCTAGGTATTTTCAGCCCCCAATTTCGGGGGCTTTTTAATTGTTAATTGTCCTATATGACTATTATTGACCATGCAGAACCGGATCCTCAATGTGAGTATGGAACGGTCAAAGATTGGGATGATCCATATAAGATAGAAGTTTACCTAGGTGATGCTTGGTTTTCTCTAGCAAGAGTATTACCGACTATTCCTAGTATTCTTGATACTGTACAGCAAGTAAATCCGAGACTTAGGGGGGTATTTACAGACGGATTGGCTGGGGGTTCTACCACAGATAGCGATGAGCTGATGGTTTTTTATAATGGAGATTGGGCTCGATTCACAGAGCTTTTTCAACGAGATCCTAGTATTCTTAATTTGATTCTAGAAAAACAGCCTGGTCTCAAGGATACCATGTTTAATACCAAGGTAGCTGAAGTTTGAGTATGCCTACACCCTCTCAAGAGTTGCTAAGGCAGGCCCACAGAAGGGCTTCAGACAACGGTTTTGGGTGTTATTCTGTATTTGAGAGGAAAAGGCTTATTGACCAGGTACCTTTTGTAGAGATTACAGATGGTAATGGCCGAAAATTCCGCTTTTCAACTGACGAGGATGATAACTTGTTCGTCGACGTCCTAACCGAGGGTGGCTGGCAGAGAGGGGAAACTTATGAGTATCCCGGAGGACAACTCATCTTTTTATTTGAAGAGCAAAACCTAAAGATTACTGCTACGCGTGAATATGTTGGAGAAGGAGCTAATATGCTTTGCCGGTGGTCTTTCTCATCACAAGTCATTGCTAGTGAGGATATTTCGGGAATAAACCTAGAGTCGTAAGATGGGGGAACAAACTACTCAACAATCCTTGAGCGAAGCCGTTGTAATAACGATTGAAGTTGACGGTGAGATCTGGGAGGTTGTGGGAGGCTACGATGGAAAAAGGGGGAGAGTTTATTGCCGTAAGCCTGGAACAGAAATATACAGAACTTTTACTCTTGAAGATGACACACTTGAAGTCGAGTCTTAGCAGTTTGTTTATCCGGCCTAAATGCGATAAAATCACACAGCTTTCCAACTGCGGCGGTAGTTCAGTTGGTAGAACGTCTCGTTGCCAACGAGAAGGTCGCCGGTTCGAGCCCGGTTCGCCGCTCCAAGTTTAATCTCCTGGCTTCACAGTCTTTTTCAAACTTAGTAGTTAGCACCTACTCGACAGGGTATGGTTAAATTATTCGAGACGAGTACCAATTGAACAAAGACACTTACAGCCAAGGCTATGGGAGAGAGGTATTGTTCAAACGTAACTAGACAGAGTTGCCTTAACCTTCAATCCCAGCTGAGTTGAAACTAGAGAAGATGTTACGTTGAGATAGAACAATAGCATTCTGTAGCTCAAATAAATCTTTGGCGAAATCATGTGGAGGGATATCTAATCTGTCCCAATTCTGATCAAAGTGCTCAAATACACCATAATCAGTCATTGCATAAATCACTTTTAGAGTACCTTTTGGTAAAGATAGCGCATATCTGGCAAAACTGTTCCCTAATGATGCATTATTCGCACCACATACCTGCTCATATTGAAAAGGGCCAGATAAAGTATTGAGATTTTGTTCTTCCTTAAACCATAGTTCGTATAAATCCACATAGTCTTTTCCAACGAATAATGTATATCTTACTGATCTGTCTTTAGTTGCAGTGATACCTGCTGATAAATCTATTCCTAGAGGTTTTCCTGAAAACTGCTCTGCATTCTGTAGAGCAGTTATTGCATTATCTTTTGTTAGTTCCTCTATCAAATGAATCCCTCCACCTAACTCAAAAGTTTCAAATCCTATTGTCATGGCAAGTTGCAAGAGATAAGGCAGGCTCATTTTGGATAAAGTATAGGGGCTTCCTAGTTTATTCTCTCTTTCAACTATATGCGTCCCTTCAACTGGGTCTATGTCTATCCTATACAATGTATCTCCTACACGAATACCTGCAGTAAACTTTAAAGTTGGTGTTTTCAGGTAGTCTAGTTTAGCTAAAGTTGCTAGTAATAGGTTTGGATTATTGTAGTAAGCCCTAGCTGCCTCTACTGCGGTTACTGAAGGCTCATTAACTGTAAAGCAGCCTGTACTTTTTCTCAGCTCTATGGAATTCATTGCACCAAAGTAGAGGCCCATAAGTGCAGTTGTGATCTCTGAATCGGATACTTCTAGCCCTAAATTTTCAGGTGTTATACCTTGAAGGGCTGTATTGGTGGCTAGATCGGGTAACCTTTTTACCTCTGGTGTTTGTCTGGAGGCTGTATTAGTCTCATCTGCACACGCAGCAAGGTTTAGGCATGCTGCTAAAACCAACATTGAAAGTGCTTTTCTCATATACCGATTATAGCATTTCTATGGGGTGTAGAGTAGGCGGAAGCTCTTGTGTATACAGGTTATAGAGGTATCTCCAGCTGAACGCTAATACTTTCTCCAACCTCTAAATTCTCGGCTTTGCGAATAGCTACTTTGAGTGGCAAGAGGTATTTGCCGTCCTTGGGAAATAGGGAGGTTTTGAATTCAGTTTCGTTTATGCGAGCGGTGACCGGGATGACACCCCAGCCGTAGGTAACCATGCTGGAGATCGCTTTTATCTTGGCGCTCTGCTCCTCAGGGATTGTGACAAAGAAGAAAGGTGCCGGCCCGCGCCAATAAAATATTTCACCGGTGAATTCGAGATCCATACCGGATTTTATGCTAAACAAATTACTTGGACAATACGCTGCTTATTGTTGCTAGAATATTACATCTTAAAAATTTTAGTAGATGGCACCAAGACACAGATTCCAATCCGTAGACGAGTATGTACAAAGCTTCCCGGCCGCAACACAAGAAGTGCTGGAGAAAATCCGCTCCACGATAAAAGAACAAGTCCCAGAAGTTACCGAAGTTATCAGTTACAACATCCCGTGCTTCAATTACCAAGGTAAGTATCTAATATACTTTGCAGGTTATGCAAAACACGTCGCAGTATACCCAGTTCATCCCGAAGAATACCCATTCGCTGAGCAATTGCAGGAATATGCATCTGGAAAAGCAACATTGCAGTTCCCGCTGTCCAAACCAATCCCATACGATTTGATCAAAAAAATCCTGAAACACAAAATTACAGAAACTCTACCCGAATAACTAAGTATCCTGTATACTTTCAAATCAGTACGCTTCATGTAAAATGAAAGAGAAGCTACAAAAAGCTTTCGTGGCATTGTTTATAGTGGGGGCGATATTCTGGATGCTGTTGGTGATCACGACGTCTTTTATTCCCAAAGATCAAAACCCCCTAATGCCCTTATTCATGGCTGTTTTGGGCGTAGATGAAGACTTTCAAGCCAAACCAAAAATAGTTACCGAAGTGAAAACCTTTGACGATCTTCTGTACAGTCAAACATGGTACAACTTCTACGCAGTCGGCTCTTTCATTGTGATTACAGGACTGTTTACACTGACCAAAGGCCGTAACTTGGTGGAAAAATACATGATGCTGCAAGCCTACGCGCTGCCAAGGCAGCGCGACCATTGGGGGACTGTAGTAGATAGGAAAACCCGCGTTCCCGTGGCGTTTGCCAGTATCCGTATATTGAAACAAGACACCGGGAACGCGACATACGTTGCACAGTCCGTCGCGGATCTGGATGGAAAGTATCGACTCTACTTGGCATCCCGCGACGGCGAATACATTCTCGAGGTGACAGCCCCCAGCTACAAGCCTTATCGGCAGAAACTGGAGTCGACATTTGTTGATGGTACAAAGGCGGTACGAGTAAATATCTTTCTGGAGAAAGAGTTGGACGACTTAAAAGTAAGCACATTGAGGCAAGTGCTAGTAAATAATCAGCCTCTACTGTTGAAATTCCTGACTGCACTTATCTTCTCACTCTCTCTGACAACTTTTTTGCATGCCGTATACAGTATCATTATGCACTTTGGTTTCGTCTCAGTTGGCAACATGATCTTCTATGGATTTGCATTGCCCTGGAACATCTTTGTGATCTGGGAGAGGCGCAAGTTCAACCCTGGCAAAGTTCTAAACACATTAGACAATAAGCCTATAGCCGGCGTAAGCCTACAGATATTTCTACCCAATGGGAATATGCTCTCTTTGCTGAGCGACAAAGAAGGTATTGTGAAACTTGATGTGGAGCCAGGAGAATATCAGATGAGGGTTACTAAGGCAGGCTTTCTTCTTGATGGGAAGCCAGATGCAACACTTACAGTGAGTGTAAATAGAGACGGATACCTCCGCAAGAATGTCTACATGAAGCCGACTGGCGAACAACTTGCTGACTCTAGCTCGGCTTTAGCCAATCCGTTTGGCGATTAAGTGCTAAAATTCTTCCCCTAAAACTTTACTTATGGAAAAGAAGATATTTGTATTCGACCTTGATGACACATTGATCGATACAGATTACAAATTTGAATTAACCTTTTGCGACTGCATAAAGACGATCCTGCTTAGCTTTGAGACGCGCGCGCCACAGATCGACGAAGTTCTTGATGCTGCGCGCGCCTTGGACAATCATAAACTAGCGACTTATCCTGTGGAAACTAGATACCAACCGCAACGCTTGTATGATACATGGCTAGAAACCTACGCTTTGCTTTGTGAGAAACACGGTCTCAAGCCCAAAGCGCATGTTAAGCAGCAGCTCAAAGGGTTGATTGGTCAAAACTTTGATGCTCCTTGGTACATTATTCCTGGTGCAGAAGAAACTCTCGAAAAGCTGAAAGATCTTCCAGATGTCGAACTGCATGTCCTAACCGTGGGTGACGTGCAAGTACAACAGCGAAAGTTGCAATCAACTCAGTTGATCAGGTTCTTCAAACATGTGCAGGTTACCACGGCAGACAAACAGGCATACTTAGAACAACTAGCAAAGGAGTTTGGCGCTGGTAACGTAACAATGATAGGTAACTCGCTCAAAAGTGATATCAACCCGGCTCTTCGTGCGGGGGTAAACGTGGTGCATATCCCGCGTGGAAACTGGCATCACGCCTACGAAGAGCCGGAGACTGAATTCACCACCGTGAGAGATATTCGGGATTTGGTTAAAGCTCTAGAGCAAACAACAAACTAATTTTGCTGTTGTACCCTCTCAACTAAAGTCTGAATAAGTTCTTCCAGCTCTTCGTCATTTAAACCATGAACAACTGCCCCCTCTGCCAAGGTTTCAAACTCCGAAGCAAAGCACCCTACGCAGTGGAAGCCATACTCGCCAACGAGAACGTCAACTAGATAGGGATAATGCCCAATGATCTCTGCAATCGTAGAATCTTTGCTTATTTGGTATGCCGGCATACATAATGGTACCATGATAAAGCTAAATTTGCTGTCTCATGCCTGAATGGAAAAAGCGTCGTAACATCGCTCGCACTAGCGACTCACGCGCTAAATCAAAACTGAACTATCCACTTCTCTATCTCACGATCGCTTTTTGCGTGTTTGGTTCGATGATGGTCTACAGTGCGAGCGCTGTACGCGCTTATGAGAAAGGGGTAAGCCCATTCCACTATTTCGGATTACAGTTGTTGTGGTTTTTGTTGGCGGCAATCGCTGGCTACGCAGCATACAAGATCCCACTAAAACTACTGCCCAAAGCCAGCATCGCAGTGATGGTGGTTACGATTGCCCTGCTTGCTTTGGTACTGGTGATCGGGAAAGACTTGAACGGTGCCCGCAGGTGGATTGATCTTGGGCCATTTGATTTGCAGCCGTCCGAGATTGCTAAGCTAGCGTTTGTTATTTATCTATCTGCTTGGTTGGCAAAAGCACGGCCACATATCAAGGATTTCCAGGAAATGGTGAAACATCACTTACAGTATGATTTACTGCCGTTTGTGATGCTGATGGTGATTGTGTGTTCATTGATTATTCTCCAGCCCGACCTAGATACAGCAGTAATAATCGCAATTACATCTTTGACTGTGTATTTTGTGTCTGGCAAAGACAACCTTCATACAATTGGTTCACTGTTTATCGTGTTGGCCTCCGGAGTGGTAGGGATATTCGCAGCGCTCCGCGCGCAATACAGATTGGACAGGGTAAATACCTATCTTGAATTCTTGCGTACTGGTAAAGTTCAAGATATCTGGGATACAGGATCACAAGTGTGGAATACTTTGATCGCTATTGGTTCTGGAGGGTTGTGGGGGCTTGGTTTCACAAACTCCCGCCAAAAGTTCAGCTATCTTCAAGATGCGGCTTTCACCGACTCTATCTTCTCAATCATTGGCGAAGAGTTTGGACTAGTGGGGAGCGTACTCGTGATCTTAGGCTTCTTATTCTTTATGTCTTTTGGGATCGACATTGCTCGCAAAGCTACAGATAAATTTCAGGCGTTGCTCGCAGTGGGGGTAACTACTTGGATTACTCTGCAAGCGTTCTTGAACATCGGGGCGAACTTGGCAATTATCCCTTTCGGAGGAATTCCTCTGCCCTTCTTAAGTTATGGGGGAAGCAACACAATCATGATAATGATAGGTGTGGGGCTACTTCTTAATATCAGCCGACAGTCGAAGACGAATTAATCTTGCAACTCTGCGAGAACTACCAAACGATTTGCATTGGAATACAAGGGAGTACAGGTAACGATCTTGAGATAGTTGTCGGTGTCGGAGGTGGTATAGATTGAGGGATCGTTAGCCTCAAATACATTTGTAGCAATCACTTTGTACTTTAGGGTGGTGTTCAGGCTGCCGCGTACAAAGATTTCATCACCAGCGCTTACTTTATCCAAATTCCAACATGAGCGAGGGTCATAAGGGCCGAAGTATCTCCGATGGCAAAGCAAGATAATCTCCCCTTCTCCTAGTGCCTTGGAAGTCGGATACACCCAGAACCCTCTATCTAACAGGTCATCTCCGCCTAGGCCTTGAAATACAGGTGAAACAACTTGGATCTTGGGGATTTCCACAATAAGTTCGGTCTGAGGTGTTTCGTTTGTGCTGCCGTAGCCGGCCAATTGGGCATCTGTCAGGATGGCGTCGCGCAAGCCGGCTACGGCAGACGAGCCCGTGCCGACCGCGGCCGCGGTCGGCACGGGGAAATTGTAACTATAGCTTGCTGGAACTACACTCGGAGCAGATGACGAAGTCGACTCACTAGTAGTGCTCGCACTACTTGAACTCGATGTACTCTCACTTGAAGTAGTGGTAACTTGCGAATTGGTGGCAATCGAAAAGTTATAGTCGACCGTAGCCAGTCGAATATTGATACCAATGAAATTTAAAGCAGCGTTTACACCAGGAGAAATAATATTCCAGAGCGAGCTACCAATCGCGACCAGACTAACTGTACACACGACGAGAACAACAATGATAATTATGGCTGTATTGCGATCTTCCTTCTTCATATAATTGATTATATCAATAAAATCGTTAAAGGTTGAAAGTCCCAGCCTTAAAGTGTTAATATCCCCTATACTTCTTATATACACAGGTATATGTTTTCCAGCAAAACTATAAAAATAGTGTTCTTCGTGTATACCTTGGCGATTATGGCTGTATTGCTTCTTGTACAAGGGAGTGTGATATTTAAAGGTGTAGAGAACATAAGAGCTCAAGGACAAAATTGTTGTAGTGATCCAAGTTGGACAGGTTTTTTAGGTCAATGTGGCACACCAGGAGGTCCTACTTTTGAGCAAGGCTATTATGCTTGTGTGGAAGGTCAATGTTCTATTTGTCAGGGTGGTGGCCCAGTTTGTGGAAATGGTAGTTGTGAAGGCGGTGAGAATCAGAATAACTGTCCGCTAGATTGTCCCGGAAACGGTAACCCGCCAGCTCCTCCAACTGGAAGTGGATGTCAGGTCGAGAATGAGGCAGCAGCATGCAGCCGCGTGGTGAATTGGGGCGGGATCGATGCCGTTGCAATGGTTGAACAGCAGGCGCGGAACAACCCCGGTGTTCAGTATATGGCTTGGTGCGATATAAATACTGGCCAGGTCAGTGCAACGACTGGTCATATGGGTGATTGTGGTTGTCCTACTTTGACATCAAATGGCGGTTTGGTAACTGGTAGTTGTGGCGTATGTGCAAACCCCACTGCAATTTATCAGGTGATTGTGACTCCACCACCACCACCACCACCGCCCCCACCACCTCCTCCACCCCCACCGCCGCCACCTCCACCGCCTCCGGGTAACCCAGGCATCGATGTGGAAAAAGTTGTGTTGGGTGGGCAGACAATCTTCCCAGGCGGTAGCGTCGTGCCATTCCAGATTTTGGTCACCAATACAGGGAACACAACTATAGATGAGGTGTTCTTTGAAGATACTTACAACGTAACTTATTTAGATTTTGTATCAATATTTGGTCAACGTACTGGTGGCGCAGTAGTTAACCTATTGCCAGTAGCAATAGTGGATGAAATCTCTGGACGGATAGTGATCAATAACCTTGCAGCGCTAAATGCTCTTGGACCAATTGCTCCTGGCCAACAGTACATTATTACAATGAACTTTATCGCCCGCGCAACGGTTGATAGGACTTGCAACAACGTCTATGTACGTGAAGATGGCAATGGACCTGAGGATCGAGATGACGCATGCGTAGGTGTATTGCCACCAGATACAGATATTTAGAACCTGATCTGTTCTAGCTTTTTGTATACTGGGCCGCGGCGAGTAAGTTCACTCTGCACCAAGTAAGCCTCTGTAGCCTGGAAAGCAGGCGGGATAGGAATGTCGATCTCGCGGATAATATCTTTCACCTCCCGCCCGGTGCTGCGGGTGGCAGAGTCCTTCATGCGGGCAAGCGAAATATGGTAATTGTGGTCAACTTTGGTCTTCCATAAGATAGTATCTTTTTTCCCTACTTGGCGGATAGCCCGATGCATCATGTTTACTAGACTATCTAGCTCTTGATTCTCTTCCACATCTGCGATCACTACTCTTGGATCGTGCTGTCCCGGAACCCCTAGACGCAGGCCGGTGAGGTTAATCACAGGTTTTGGGTACTGGCCGGCCTGCTTCAGCAATGCATTGGCAATTTCGATCTTGCTGCCCAAACTTACGTTTGGGCCAATAAACCTCAATGTCAGGTGAAGCTGTTCCAAAGAAATAAATCTCAAATTACGTTTTTGCTTGTCCAATTCCCTAGTCACATCACGGAAATATGCCAAGAACTCTTGGTTGGGATAAATGCCAATAAACAATCTCATGCTGTATTTTAGCAAGAAATGCGGCAACTAGCTTCTAGTAGTTGGTACTTTGCTGAACTGGCAACCAAAGGTGCTCAAGCATTCATGCTGTAAACCGTGACCAAGGCGATTGCGAAGATAACGAGGTACTCTAGTAGCAGAGTCTTATTCATGTCGCGGTGCAAGATGTGGTGCAAAATTGCCAAGCCCAGATAAAAGCTCAAGAAAGTAACTAGTGTGTTTTGGATAGGCGTGATTCCAGTTATCAGGCCGGAAAGTGCTACGAGTGTGATGATCACGGGCAAGGCGAAGATGTAGCGCATGCCAAACCAATCAAGTTTTTCGTACCTGACGACAAACAACAGCGTCAACCCAAACACCACCAAAGGAAATATCAAGAATAAGAACCCCCCAAAACTGGCCACCAGGTGAAACACGGTGTTGCTAGCCAGGAAAAATAACAGCAACTTAAGTACATCATATATATAGTTAGTGTTGGTATACAAAACCATGTTGCTTAGGTAGTGGGCGCGAATATTGATAAACAGCACTGTGAACATGAATAGTCCCAAAGACATTACAATTAGACGAATTTCAGTCTGACGGTTGAAGTAGGTAAACCCGAGTATCGATAAATAAGTAGTACTAGGTAACAAAATGTGGTGCAAGAATACATCTTGCTTCGAGCTGGGCTCGATGAGGGGTTTTGTGCGCAGTTGGTTACTGGTGAATATTTCGATAAACAAAACCCCGACCATAATTAAGCACAGCTCGAGGAAATTGTTCACATTCCCATCATCGAGCTGTTCCACGCTCAAGAATGCGCCAAGTATCAAGGTTGCGCCAAAGATAAATCCTCTGCTAATTGTGATTATGCGTGAGCGTAAGTTGTCCATAATCTTAAAAATTACTAATCCCTACCCCAATTTTCCCAATAAATCCTCCAATTAGAGTCATAATTATTACTACAATAAACACGGCCAAATGAAGGTGGCGTCGAGATTGACGATAAGTTAGCCCAGACTTACTTAAGATAATGAAGTCTATTAGGGTGAGCATACTCAAAAAGATGACAATTCCAATATTCAGATTTGCTCGCGCTGGAAGGACTTGCGGCTGACTGGCAGCACTCACTCCTAGTTGGTTGAAACCTGGAATCAGCCGCAACTGAGCCTTGATCAGCTCTGACTTGAAGCTCCCCTCCCAGGCATTACCAGCCAGGTCGCGGTTACTGAGTACAAAACTCTCTGCTTGCAGGAGCTCTTCTGGCACATTGGCCTCCCAAATAGTGCTGGTTAAAGGGAGAAGCTTCACTTTGCGATCCTCAAATTGCATTTCTGCCTGTAGCAAATACTCAGCGGCCATCTGGACTTTCACGTTGCCATTTGCGGCACCCATGACGGTAAACTGAGTAGCTTTGATGCTATCTGCTGTGGTGTCTACTGTAAATTCAGTCGTTTCTGACAGGGCGCTTTGGCGTGTCCCCACGAAAGATTAGGCGTTCAATTGGTAAACCCCGTCCGCTAGCTCAGGACTGCGGTAAGTGAACGCCCCATCTCGTACATCGACCTTCACCCACTCGATTCCGTCTTTGATAATACCTACCTGGCTCGCCTGCTCAGCCCTGCCCTGCACGTCTATCACAGGCTCGCCAATATAAATGCCGTCGCGGGGAGATGTGATCGTAGGTGTAGGTAAATCGCGACGGCTGGTAGACAAAAGTGTGTCTGAGTTTGGTTGCGGGGTCCCGAAGTGCACCACGATGATTACATTTGAATTGTACCCTTGGAAGCTTCCTTGCACGATACCGAAACCGATATCTTCAAATTCTGGACGCAAGATGTTGTCTCGATGAGTGGGACTGTCCATCCAAGCAACCATGGTGGCTTCATTGTCTGTGAACCCTTGGGCAAGATTTTCTCCTGCAAACAGGTAAGGATAGCCAGCGTTGAGTACGAAATCCCAAGGGCTTTTGCCTTGAGGGCAATAGTGAGACCAACAATCGTTCTCCAGCATTACCACTGCTTTCTGTTGGGCTGAATTGCTTAAAGCTGCGTTGAGTTTGAATGGGGGCAACCCTCGCTTGGTTCTCTCTGTATTGTGCATGTTCAAGAGGGTTGCCAGGCTTATCTCTGCGCCCACCTGCTGGATAGGTATTATGCCTACCAAGTTATTTCCGATCAACAGGACCACCAGCATCAATACCAGCGCTGGTGTGCGCAGGAGAAACGCTCGATATCCATTTTGTGGGGTGGGGAGAAACCAATGTTTCATTCCTCACAATTTACAGGGGAATATGCCGGACTGCAAATGAATTGTATACCAATTTCGACTAAAGTATTATATTTGTATATGTTAACTATCGTAGGATGTTTCGAAATCTATCTAGGCGCATGAAGTACTTTATGTGGATACTCACGGCCATTTGTGGCGTAGTGGTGTTTGCAGCTGTCGCTCTACTACTTATGTTTCTTTCGTCATACTATGTTTTGACAGAAACGAACATTAGGTTCAATGAACTAAAGGTCGGGACGGTTGTCCAGGGAACAAATTTGCAGCTAGTAGACATAGGGGATCGAGATTTCTTCTTCAAAAACACTGTAACTGGTGAAGTCTTGAAGGGGCAGAATGCGACAAAAAAAGGGGTTACAGAATATGATTTCCGGATCTGGGATGATAGCTATGCAATTGTGTCTTTGTATGAGCGTACATTTTTGGTAACAGAGAATAGTGTAGCATTTAACGATGGTACGCGATTTGAGTACAATATATATGAGATTCTTGAGAATGGTAGCCAGATTGATCCTGGGGTAGATTTCTTTCGCCTAGATGGGGGGCGGGTATATCGCAATGCTGTGACTGTTAAAGGCATGTATACGAAGCATAGACTTTCAATGAATGGCGGAGGTTTTGTCCAGGCAACCGACCCCCTAACTGCTTTGCTTCTTTCACGAGGCTTCGGATGGTTACTTCCTGCCAATATTGGTGTAAGGTAATTGGCTGAAGGATTTTCTGCTAAAATTGCGTATGCAAGTTCGTACACGTTGGGCGCCAAGCCCTACAGGTTATGCTCACCTCGGTTTTATTAGTCGAGTTTTGATCAATTACGCGTTGGCCAAGAAGAATGGTGGCCAGTTTATTTGGCGAAATGAAGACACAGACACAGAAAGAACTATTCCAGGTGCGATGGCTTTCAACATGAAATGGACCAGGGAATTTGGGTTGGACTGGGATGAGGGACCTGACGATGAGGATTTACCTGAAGATTTGCGTAAGGGAGGTCCATACGCTCCTTACACTCAAACGAAGCGCACGAAGGCTGGGGTTTATGATCAAGCGATTCAGACATTGCTGGATAACGGCTCAGCCTATCGCTGCTTCTGTACAAAAGAGCGTCTCGCAGAGCTGAGGGAGACGCAAGAAAGAGCTAAGCAGCAGACTCGTTATGACGGCAGGTGCCGAAATCTCAGCACAGAAGAGATTAAGCAGAATTTAGACAATAAAGTCCCGTTTACCGTTCGGATTAAGATTCCAAAGGATCGCAAAATTGAGTTTGATGATCTGATAACTCACAATCATGTGGTTTGGGACTCAAACGAAGTAGACGATGCAATTATCGTAAAGTCCAATGGTGTTCCGACTTACCATTTGGCTGCAATGTATGACGATGTGGTGATGAAGGTTACTCATGCATTGCGTGGATCTGAATGGTTGGCCAGTACCCCAATTCATAAAATTTTGTTTGAAGGATTGGGGATCAAGCCTGAAGATCAGGCTCAGATTGGCCACTTTACAGTTATCTTGGATCCAAATACTCCAGGCAAAAAGATGAGTAAGCGTAATGATAGTTTCCGCGTAGATGCTCTACTGCAACGCGGTTATCTGAAGGAGGCTATTCTGAATTACCTTATGTTGCTTGGCTGGGCGCCGAAAGATAACCGCGAGTTGTTCACCTTGGAGGAGTTTGTTGAAGCTTTTGATCTGAATGGAATGCAGAAATCTAACCCGACTTGGGATGACAAAAAGATGGATTGGTTTAACGGTGTTTATCTGCGCAAACTCTCTCTTGATCAATTTTCAGAAAGGTTTTATGAATGGGTTGAGAAGTACCTGTTAACAATGTTGCCAGAGGAAGAGGAAGCCTTCCGCAAAAAGTTTGAATCTCTGCCTGTAGATTCTTTGCTGGAATTTGCAAGAAGGCTGCTGGCTGATAAGCCCGCTAGGCTCTCTGAACAGTTGGCTCTAGTGCAAGAGCGGGCTGTGAATCTGTGGGATGTGTTGCAACAGATTCAGTTTTTCTACGACGCTCCACAGAGTATAAACTGGGATATTAAACAATTGGATAAGGTGCGTGAGCAGCTTTCGGAAGTCAGAGCAAAAGTGACCGGCTTCATGAGTTCTCTACCAGAGGATTCAAAAGTCTGGACTCATGAAGCCTGGGAGTCCGGAATGCGTGCCATTGGCGACGCGTTGGGAGTCAAACACGGAGATGTATTTATGGTCCTCCGCGTCGCCGTCTGCGGTACTCCCTTCTCTCCTCCTCTGTTCGAGAGCCTTCAAATTTTGGGTAAAGAAGAGGTATTAGCTAGGTTAAACGCAAATTAAAATGCCTAAACAAGTCATCAAATACGCAGCTGTAATTATTCACGCAGATTAAAGAATTCCTGATTCCTAAGCTCGTAAGTGATGGGCTTCTTTTGTAATCATAAATAGTTTCAATCTCACCGTTTTCTATAAGCTCTTGCTCATTTGGGGATTATACAACTTCTTGTCGGATTCATTCTAACTTCATCCCGAAGATCTATATTAGACACATCTTAATTTTTAGATGTCTAATATGTGGTCTTCCCAAAGAGCATCTCACTGCAAAGACGAACGTGCCCCACCATCGCCCACTGCTTGCAGTGGGCGGGGGGTTTTTTGTGTGGTAAAGTTCCGGGGTAGTTGTTATGGCTGAGTCGATAGAAAGGAAGAAGCCTAGGATTCTTCTTGGTTTTTTGGCTTGTCTGTATAGTCCAGTAGCTCTTCTAGAGTAGTCTTAGCTCGATCGCTATTGCCTTGTAGATGGCTCATATCAAACTCCCCATCATTATAATTGTTAGGAGGTGCATTCTTTTTCTTATTTCCACCTGAGTCGAACATCGAAGCTGGCAACTGGATAATGGGTGGGTAGTTTAGGTGTCTCGATACTACTGTTAGAGCTACCATGCAAAGATTGCCCAGAACTACTCCGGCAGCTAGGATCTCATCATAATCTGTGTCATTAGAATTTAGACTGTGGAAAAGGTATAGAGCTAGTACCAAAGTCATGATAGGGTAAATGTACTGACTCACCTCCGCTGCTTTTTCTTGAGGTGATTTTTCCGTACCTGTGTTTGTATAAAGTTGTGCGTTAGGAACTTCTGTCGATTCATAAAGTTTCTTGATCTTTTCTGTTACATCTTCCCCACCTTTTTCTTCAAGCAATCTGAGAGCAATGCCAATCAGTTGTCGTTCGCGACTATGTTTTAAGTGTCCCCATCGGATATCTATTCGCTGCAGTACTGCTTCCCAGATCATCGGGCTTACAGATAGTGCAGCAAGGCCCATTTTCATAGCGCCTTCTGAAAAAGGAAGCCCTAAGCCTAGAACTGTCGGCACACTTACGAGGAGTAATATTAGCCTAAAGACATTTCTGGCAAACTTGTCTGAGTGATAGATAGTTATATTTGCATCGTAAGCCGGTAAATCTTGCGCAGCCTTGTGTATCGCGGTAGCAATTTCCTGTGCTAGGTTAACCCTGTCCGTGCCTGCTGTCATCAAGTGGGCTTCGTAGCGCACATTAAGTTCATTCATTATGCTAGTAATTAAGTCCATAAGCTCGGGGTACTCAACCTCCAGAACATTTAGATCTTTTCTTAGTTGGTCCATAGCCTGTTTCAGCTCGACCTGTGAATTAGCTTTTTGGATATTATTTTGGATGCTTCCTGTCATATATACTAATTATAGCATATTGTATCTTATAGTTGTAGCGATGGTCTAATTCTCCCCTTATTCAAACCATTTTCACAAGTTCTCGATAAATTGCGGGCAATAAATTTTATTTTTATTGTATGTCGCAAATTATTGAGGTTAAAAAAGTCTCAAAGTCCTACCTCGACGGAAAACGTAAAACAGGTGCTTTGGACGACGTCTCATTTTCACTCCCAGCTGGCGAGAGTATGGCCATCATCGGGCCGTCAGGCTCGGGGAAAACTACCCTGCTCCATTTGCTAGGTGGCCTGGATAAACCGAGTGCAGGGAATGTCTCTGTAAACGGTCAGGAGTTAACCGGCCTGAGTGATAAAGAACTTTCCATGTTTCGAAACCAGACGATTGGCTTCGTATTCCAGTTCTTCTATTTGAATGAATATCTAAATGTGTTCCATAACATTGCGTTGCCAATGTGGTTGGCAGGTAAGTCCGGGGGCGCGGTCGATCAGAGGGTGAATCAACTGATTGAACGCGTCGGGCTGATCGACCGCGCCACACATTTCCCCAGTCAACTCTCAGGCGGAGAAATGCAGCGCGTTGCTGTGGCTAGGGCCTTGGCAAATGAACCCAAACTTATCCTGGCAGATGAGCCAACTGGAAACCTGGACCGAGATAACGCTGAGAATATTCTCCAAATATTCGACGAGATCAGCGATTCTGGCGTGAGTATCGTTGCGATCACCCATGATAAGTATGTAGCCGATCGCTTTGACCACGTGGTTAAGCTGAACAAGGGCAGGCTACAGCCAGAGGCGAAGTCGAAGACAACATAAATTTGCCCACAATTGTTAATACCTATTTTATATAACTCAAAATGAATCTACTTCGTATAAACAAAATTAATTTTAAGAAACTAAGGTTCTATCCAGGTAAGTCGGCATTCTTGATCGTCCCAATCTCGACTTTGGTCTTGGTAAGTGTAGTACTTTCAAGCCAGACTTCGAACCTGTTAGCTGCAGCTGAGCAAGCAATATTTGGAAGCGCCGAGCTGCAAAACCAGTACATCACTTTGCAAAAAGATACTGGATTCTCAGCCCCTGGTCGTGGTGGGGCAATGGTGAGGAGTTTTTCTATCGGGGGAAATACAGAAGATACCAATTACACTCAAGCTGACGTGGACAAGGTCTCAGGTATGGATAACGTTTCAAATGCCCAAATCATTTCACAGTTGCCGATTAGCAACCTGAAAGTGAGTAACTTATTCACGGATAAGAGTTTTTCCCTCGGAAGTTTGTCTGGATTAAGTGCTGAACTGGCAGCTCAATTCACGGATCAAGACTTCAGTTATACCGAAGGTGATGCGATTCCGATTGTGATCAATGCCAGTGCCTTCAACGAGATTTATCATGACTGGCAAGGGAAAACTGAGGTCACCCTAGACTTTCGAGGAATGCGTCCGGAGCAGAATGAGGATGGCACACCCAAAGTTCCGGATGCTTTGCCGATCAAAAACCGTGCGATCGAATATGATAAACAGGATTTGATCGGCCAGGAGTTTGAAATGCAGGTTGGCGGCCTTGATGAGATTCAAAATTACACTACAGAGCCTACAGAAGCTGGTATCAAGTATGCTCAGCTGACGGCGGAAGAATTGGCCGCCAAGGAAACTGCACGTAAGGATGCGATTAGCCCTTACTGGGATTATGAAAAGATAAAGACTCCTTTGACTTACAAATTCAAAATTGTGGGAGTGATCGAAGACGATAATTCGGTAAGTTCATATATTCCTACTGAGTTTGCGGAACAGTTGATGCAGGAATATATTCAGAATCAAATTGATGCTCGGACGTCAGCAGCTTTGAGTGCAGATATTCTGAATAGTCAGTTTCAGGGGATGACTTATGATGGTGTGGAACTGAAGTCGGGCGGCTTCTTTGCATTTGGCGGCGGTGGCCGTGCGGTGATGATCAGCCGCCCGGGCGGTCCTGGCGCCTCCTTCAGCGCAAGCGATGGTGACGATGCAGAGCAGTACTCTATTCCTGGCTTGGTAGTGAGTGCTGAGCGCAACGAAGATAATGATAGTCCGTTCATTCAGGCGGAGGCGACTGGAGAGTTGAAGGATGCGGATGTGTATTCCAAGGCGGCGAAGATTGGGGGGACTATGCTCGTGAAGCTTGATGATCCGAAAAATCGAGCCGCTGTAGTTAAAGCGTTGAACAATGCGGGTTACGCGTATCAGGATATGAGTAAATCTGATGTTTACGATGAATTGGCAAATAATCTGCGTGGTATCACGGTTGTATTTACAATTGCTTTCGTCACGATCTCAATTGCTGTGGTGATGTTTACGATGAGTAAGTTTGTGAGCGAGAGTAAGAAAGAAATTGGTGTGTACCGGGCTCTTGGAGCGACCAAGGGACTTATCTTACGTATGTTCTTGTTCCAAGCAGTGCTATATGGATTTATCGCCTACATCTTCGGCTTGGTGACTGGATACATTTTGAACTGGGTGGTTTCTAGCCCTGTGTACCAGTGGTTTAGTAACTTTATTGATCGGACGATGGGCGAAACGCTTAGCGTGATTAACCGCGTGGATGCTGCTGTGTTTAGGCAGACGGACTGGCAGGCGATCGCCATGTTTAGCGCGCTGCTGGCTGTTATCCTTGTCCTGATAGCTCTCATCCCAGCGCGCCAGGCTGCCAACCTCAGCCCGGTCCAGGCAATTAAAGGGGAATAAACTGGGTTTGAAGGTTAAAAAAATCCAAGGGCGGGGCGTAGCCCCGCCCTTGTGCTTCAAAATTAGCTAAGGGTTGATTATGCTTCTTGCTGCTCGGCACGGAAACTAAGCCCTTCCTCAGCTAGCTTTTGCGTCAACAAGGCTTCAAAGTCTTGCCAGTTGGCGGAGCCGTTACAGATTATTCTAACTTCTTCGATTGTACGTTGTGATAGGTGGGAAACGGTATAAATACCTGATTCGGTTAGGGCTTTGAGGTAACCTTTGTACTTTAGCATGCTTACCGAAGTATTGAGTATCAGAAATAGAGACTCAGATTGGGGATTAGTTCCTGAGGTGAGGCTTTGGGAGAATCCAAGCTCATCCAGTACTTTTGCTACATCTCCTGTCCAAGCATCTCCAAGTCCGTGTATGAAAGGTTGGGCACTTTTTAATGGTGTGTATAGGAAAAAGTCTAAATGCTTTATTCCGGCCCTTAGCAAGGCTCGTTTGATCCCTGATAGGATTTCGCCTTTTCTACAAAGAGTACTGACATCACCTGTTCCATTTTTGAGAATGGTCTCGATAAAAGTATCGGCAGTTGGTTCAGGCGAATTGAGAGTACTCATATTGGGTAAGGTTATAGGAGGATTTTAGCACACTAGTGTGTGAGGTACTTCTTGTACTTATCGTCGTTTTGAATAGTTTTGTCTAGCGAATCTCGTAAGATCTCGGATCGACTCTTCTTGTGTGTTGTAGATGCCCAGTCAAGATAGTATTTATGTTTTTTGTTAAGTACAACGTTATATCGGCCTTGAGTATTCCCCACTTCGTTGACTTTGATAAACTCATTGAGAGTTTGACCGAGATTCTCCAAGGTATATTCTTTAACTACGAGATCAGGAGAACCCAAGGACTCAATATAAGAATCAGCAAATAAAGTATCATCTTTGTGAAGGCGCAAAACAAGTGTGGGCTTTCGGCGTTGCAAAGCAAAAGTAATTTGATGCGCAGTGCTGAAATTAGGAATAGTATTTTCAATTATAACTAGGTCCGCCTCACTAATCGCGTCAATTACGCTTTGATAGATCTTTTTGGAGCGCTCGTAAGGTTGTTTCATTTGTGATATCTTCTCTGCTGCATCTAGCCAATCGTGTAAGATTACACATCCTTTATCAACTAAGCCATTACGGATCGCAAAGTAGTATTGTCGGTAGTTTTTCCATTCTGCTGTTGTACAGCCAAACCAGACCTTCATAGTTGTGTAAATAATTTTGGTGTTGTGTAATGACTACACAACGATAAAAACGATAACATCCACTGCTTAATTTTAAAAGACTAATTATGGCAAAATCTTTAAAACAGATAGCAAAGCAGATAAGTGACTTTGCAGATTCTCGAGGTTGGAAGAATGATGAACCAAATCACCTCATTACGTCATTGATGATAGAGCTTTCAGAATTGGCTGAATACTTTCAGTGGAAAAAGTCTTTTCCGGAATTCTCCAATGATGAGCGTAAAGCTGTAGCCTTTGAGCTTGTGGATGTGTTGGTGTATATGTTGCAGATCGCGAATAAGTCAGGGATAAAAGACCTAGAGCCATATTTTCTATTAAAGATGGAGAAACTAGGTGAGAAGTTTGCAATCGGGGCAGATTGGCATACTGTCCACGAGGGTTATCGCAAATCTGGAAAGAATAAGTTTTATGATTGAGTTGTTCTGATAAGTACCTTCAAGCCTTTCTCCGATTGGGCGGAGATTTCCCAGCCGTGGGCCTCGACGATTTCTTTTACAATGGCGAGGCCCAGTCCCATGCCGCCCGTGGCGCGGTTACGGGATTTCTCGACGCGGTAGAACCGTTCGAATATGTAAGGAAGATGTTTCGCGTCGATGCCTTTGCCGTTGTCCGCGAAGGTGATCACATTGCCGGAGGCCGAAATGGTGATCTGGGTCGCTTTGGCATAACGCAGGGCGTTGTCGATCAGGTTTTGGAACACTTCTGCGAGCAGGTGGCGATCTGCGCGGAGGCGCAGATCGCCTGATATTTCATTCTTCAACTTCACCTTCGCTTTCTTCAACGCTGTTTCGTTCTGCAAAGCCAGTTCGTCTACCAGCTCTTTCATGGCAACATCGTCTTTCTTCAGTTCCACAGCTTTTGAACGCAGTCTGGAGTAAGTCTGCAGCGTATCGACCAAATTTTGTAATCGATCGACTTGATCAAGCAAAGTCTTGATCCGTTCAGGAGTCGCTTCAAGTACTTCATCACGAATGCCTTCCAGTTGTCCTTTCAGACTTGTGACAGGTGTCTTCAGTTCATGCGAAGTGTCGGAGATCAAGTCTTTGCGCAATTCCTCTACCTTATGCAACTCGTCAACCATGTTATTAAATTCATTTATCAGTTCATCAAACTCTGCTGTACCGGTTCTATCCAACTTCACACGATAGTTATTGCTGCGCAAACTTTTCATTCCACCCCTCAACGTTTTCACTTGCGAAGTGATGATCTGCGAAGCAGCTACACCAATGATTATCGAGGCGAGTCCAGCGATCAAAGTTACAGACATCAAGGAACTTTGAAACCGTTCACGGAAGCGCTCGTGCAGTGGCGTGACTCTTTGTGCTTCTACAAAAGGTGTAACGATTACGTTGCCAGTACCAGGAATAGTTTGCACTTGAAACTCGGGATCTCTGACTACTGTTAAAAATGTGTCAGAACCAGTGTTGAATACGATCAGATTGCCGATTCCAAAAAGTAAGATAAACATTCCGGACATCACGCAGGCAATTTGAAACCAAAAACTTGTGAGGATGCGTTTAATAGTGCTCATTGAATTTATACCCTTTCCCGATCACGGTAATTATATATTTAGGATTCTTGGGATCGTCTCCCAACGCTTTGCGGATAGACTTGATATGTGCGTCGATAGTACGATCAAGAATGTATGTGTCGTCAATATTGGCATGCGACCCGTCGCTCAGCTCATCACGGCTGAAGACTTTGCCGGGTCGCTGCGCTAGGTTGTATACGATGTTAAATTGGGTTGTGGTGAGGACGATGGGGGTTGCGGATTTGGTGATTTCCATCTTTTCGGGATCGATCACCAAATCCGCAATTTGCAACTTCCCTGTTCCTACACGCCTGAGCAAACTTTGCACCCTGGCTACCAGCACTTGGGGTGAAAAAGGTTTCTTTACATAGTCATCTGCTCCGATTTCCAAACCAATCAACTCATCTATCTCTTCGACACGAGCTGTAACCATAATGATCGGCACGATGGACTTGGCCCGAATCTGCTTGCATACCTCTACTCCATCGATGCCGGGCAAGTTAAGGTCGAGCAATACGAGGTCATACTGATGTGATTCAAATTGCTCTAGCGCGCTACCTCCATCTGCGACAACGTCTCCCTCTATGCCAGCGCGCTTCAGATATCCCTGGATGACCTCTGAAATTGTAGGTTCGTCTTCGACGATCAATACTTTTGCCATGGCTGATTATATAGCAATGCTTGTGAAATTGTTGTGAAGGTTACAAACTCCGTAGAATAGGCAATCCTTCGGCGACGAGGAAAGCTAGGTAGAGCCCCACCAAGATGCCGCCTTCGCGGTAGGTGAGTTCTTTCCCTGTGTAGGCGAGGTAGGCGAAGATAATTAGGCTGAGCCCGAGCATGGTCATCACTGGAATCAACGCTGAGTAGTTTGCAAGATGGTGAGGGGCCAGTACACCAATTAATCCTAATGTCCCAGTATTTAATGAAGCGCTTCCCATCAGGTTTCCGGTGACGAGTTTTCCACTTTCGGTACCCTGGCTACGGAGCATGATCACCAACTCTGGAACGTTTGTTCCTAAAGCAAGAACCAGCAAGCCGACAACTGCATTTGGGATCCCAACTGCTAACGCTAGGTTTGTGGCGGACTCAACTATCAAGACCGAACAAACGACCAATCCTACAATCCCTACAAAGCTTTTGGCCGATGAACTAAGGATAATCTTGCGGCTGAGTTTGGTCGTTTTATGTTTTTCTACTGAACTGCGACTGCTACGAGTAGTGATGTAGGCGGCAAATATTACGTATAGTAGTATCAGGAAAATTCCTTCTGCTTGTGTGAGGTTGCGGTCATAGATTGCTACGATCTGACAGCCAAGTACGATGGCGGTTAAGATTATTTGTGGCGCCCCGAAACTTCCTTTGAAAGGTACTTTTTTGTGCAAGATGGTATTTATTCCCAGAATCATGGTGATGAGGATGAGGCTAGCGCCTAACATGTGTCCTACAGAAAGGCTGGGAACACCGTTGAGGCTTGATGTGATGGATACAGAGATCTCAGGCAACGAAGAGGCAATGCTTACCGCCAAGAAGCCAATCACAAACGTACTTATTCTGAGTCGGTGGGCAAAATATACAAACGAGTCTTCGATCAAATCGGCTGCTCTGCTTAGCAGATAGGCAAGAATGATGACGGCAAAAAGATAGAACAAAATTTCCATTCAAACATGTTAGCAGCTTCCGATGTCCTGGATAAGGGGTGAGAACAGGCAAAATGGGAGGTCTGTGACGGAAGCTATTTGGGACCCTCTAGGGCCGCAAGTCTTTTCTCTAGCTGTTTTACTTTGTGATCTAGCTTTGCGGCCGTGTAGGCTCCGTCTGTGGAATAGCTCAAGTATAAGATCAGGGCCATAGCGACTAGGCTTAGGACGATGGCGAGGGTCCGGTAGATACCAGAGATGCCGGCTACTAGTCCGGGGTAAACCTCTGTTTGGGCGAAATCAAAGTCTTCGTTCTCATTTGTGGCTCCGCCGAACAAGCTCTGAATTCCATTGAGTATCCCCTGCGGCGTCGCCAATGCATCATCGATGCCTTTATCAATGTTGACGACGGTGTCATATGTGCCCCAAGCTTTCAAACTGTTATCTGCGAGTGTGCCGTATAATTGGGGCACAAACAGCGCGGTAAGGCAGATGATCACCATAACTGGGAACAATAGGTGTAAACCCCAGTGCATCATGCGCACGATTTGCGCCCTTAGTACAAACAACAAGCTGATGGCGATCAAAACTATTAAAACGATGATTGTGAGTGGTGACATTTAGGTCGATTAATCGGGTTATTTTAACAATTGTTGAGGAAAGGGTATATAGATGTTATGGGATATATCTGTGCTATAATTGAGGCCCATGACTTCAAAAACAGGACTAACTAATATAGTAAAATTTAATACTCCTCGATCCCCTAGAAACTCAGCTTCGATTGCTCGGTCATTACTTGTATCACTTTCTTCTACTTTAGGGGAATTCGATTTAGAAGAGGTAGATAAAGTCTCAAGATTTAGAAATCTTTGTATATACATGCAGATTATTGAGAACTTTCTTAATGAACTTCTAGAAGAAAATATAATTCTTTCACCTACGCCGGAAGTAGGAATTAAGGTAAGACATGATATACGTCAACCTTTGGCAAAGATCATGAATATCTCATCCGTAGGGGTTTTGTTCCGAGATGATCAAGAAGCTCTAGTCGATAAATATACCGCGATTCTTGTGAACGCAGTAGAACACTTAATAACTACCTTGGATTTCTCTGTATCAGAAGTGTTATCTGAAGAAGTAGATATTCCTTACGTAATTGAGGGCCTAAGCAGGACAAATTGGGCAACGTATATTGACCCAGATCTTAATCCGTCTGGAGAAATTAGTGTCAACTTTGTAATTAATCAATTTGTTCTCGATAACCCAATCTTTTTTCCACAAATTTCTAGTGCTGAGTTCTTGCGAAGTTTACGTGAACCAATAATAAACTCTGCCAAGTATGGTGCCACTGGAGTAATAGTGGATGTTGTAATTATGAGTAATGGCTTCCTGTCTATTCGTTATAAAGATAACGGTATGGGTATTGAAGCTGATAGGCTGAGGAAAGCAAATGAAGTTCTAAAAGGAAGTGGAGACACAGAGTCTTTGGAGGCGGATAAGAGACTCAAAAAAGGAGATTCTACTGGAGCAGGTTTAAGAAGTATGGTCCAGGAGGGTGTCAAAGCTCAGTTGTACTCTGATGGACCAAACAAAGGCACAACGACCCTTGTTTTCTTTTCTCCTAAGAAAAAAATCGAGTCCTAACCTCTAGTTAAATTCTCCTAAACATTTGCCATCTTTTGGAGTATATTACGTTATAAATATATGCCCAAATATTTTTCCCAAAACGCAATTTGCCTCTGGATTTCATCCAGTTCACTAAACTCAAATCCCGCATAGCCGGGATTTTTTATTTCTTATTCTACTTATATGAAGAAGCTTCGAGACCTCTTGCGGGTGCTGCTGATTGTGACGTTTATGTTCCCGGCGAGTTTGGTGAGCGTGCTGCCGGCGAAGGTGGAAGCTGATGGAACACCTTGTTTTGTTCAGCCAATTGTTCATGCAAATCCTACAGGGAGATTACTCGTGTTATTGAACGGGCTTAACACTGAAAATACTAATGGACTGGGTTATCTTAGCTGGTTTCATTTGCGGGATGGCATAAGAGACTTTTATGATGGGGTAGTTACTTTTAGCTATGATAAAGATAATGCCTCTGGTTACTATAATTTCGAGGATACAGGTGAGGGCCTTGCACACCATATTGAAGCCTTAAGGTCACTTTTGATTAGTTGTAAGTCTACGAACAATTTCGCTTCTGTAGACTTGATAGGACATAGCCAGGGTGGTTTTACAGGCTTTTATTTCCTTAAAGAGGAGGCATCGGATGGTGCAAGTGGGATACTGGACGGATATGTGAAGAATTTAATAACTCTTGATTCGCCAGTGAATGGTTCTTCACAACTTTGCGGAGTACATTTCCCTTCACAATGCTCTAGTATCTTGGCGTGGGTTGACGGTCTAGTAGATATCTTTACTCATAAACTGATGAATAGTGTATCTGGACAAGATATGGGCCGGAAATACTTTACTCCTCCGAACATAGTAGAGACAAATCAGGATTTCGTTGAGACTATGGAGCAGCAAGGGGTTCAGATACATACTATTACTAATCAATATGATATAGCTGTCCCTCCTAGAGATGCAGTAATAGCGGGTCATAATAATGTTGGAAGCTGGAAGGCAACCCTTAGTAATATTGGCGGTCACTCTGCTGTCTTTGAAGAACAGTATGCCAATGAGGTCGTCTCTCTGATGAGACCAATTTTAACAGAAGCTTACAACCCCAATACCCCTCCACCTGCATACAATGTCGGGGGGAATAGTGCAAGATTTATTTCACATGAAGATATAGGCGAGACCTTAGTTGTATTACCTAAGCAAACTTTTAAGAAGACGTGGCGTATTAAAAATGTAGGGACAACCACATGGGATACAGGTCACAAATTATCCTTTCAATACGGAAGCCAATTATGGGTAAATAAAGTTGGGGTGTTGAATGGAGCAATAGCACCAGATCAAGAAACATTAGTTAACGTTACATTAACGGCACCAAGCACGCCAGGAGAGTATCAGTCATATTGGCAAATGTCTACACCTTCAGGACAATATTTTGGCGACCTGCTTTGGTTGAAGGTAAAGGTCCAGAACGATGCGTCTGCCATAGGCGTTGGCACTGGCCAGGTTAAGCTGTTTACCGCTGCGAACTATGCCGGGACGGCTTCGAGTTTTGGGACGGGGGCGACGAATGCTCCAAGTGCGAATGCGGTTTCATTGCAGATGCCTGAGGGGTGGTCTGTGCGGACCTACAGGGCGGACAACTACACGGGACAAGGAACTAACACTCGCTGTTGGTCCGCCTCAGTACCTAATCTGCAGGATCATGATAATTGGCAAAATGCCATCCAATCCATGCAGGTCTACAACTATAACGATTGCGGGGGTGGGCAATCAGTTAAATTATACAAAGAAACAAACTATAGCAACCTAGACCGAGAATACCTGCCAGCCTTTACAAACCTACCAAACAAAGATACCTATTCCATAAACATCCCAACAGGATGGTCAGTCTGGGCATACGATCAAGATAACTACGGAGGGGGTAAAGTTTGTTGGTCGTCCTCAGTTCCTAACCTCCAAGATACAGGTTGGCAAAATAAAATCGCATCAATGGAAGTCTACACAACAAACCAATGTGCGGATAACAGCAATGTACTCGAACTCTGTACAGAAACAGGCTTTCAACAGGGCACCTGTAAAGCTGTTCATGAAAGCGCAAATAGCCTTCAGGTAGCAGGATTCGGCAATGACAATGCCAAGTCTATTAAAGTAACTGGCGACTGGCGAGCCGTGCTATTCCATGGAGAAAACTATGAAGGCGCCAAGCAGTTATTCACTTCCAGCGATAACGACCTCAGCGATACCGCTGTAGGAAACAACCAAGCCTCCTCTATTCAGGTCCGTAAAGTTGATCCAACACGCGTGATCCTTTACGACTTGGGAGACCTCAACGGAGAAGCATTCCCATCAGACAGAACAGTCGTTAATCTCGAAAACTGGTTCTTCAACGACAAAGCAGAATCTGTCCGCGTAGACCCAGGATACGAAGTAATCATCTGTTCAGATGCAAACTTCCGAGGGATCTGCGGACGCACAAATGTGAATAAGAATGACCTCAACGATGTGGCTTATGGACTACGCAACAATGTAAGTTCTGTGCGTGTGTGCGAAGGCAGCTGTCCAGCCACATCGTTAGTTCCTACAATCGCCGGTCCAGTAGACACAGCCAGTTTCTTGCCAGGCAGCGATGTCGCATTCAGCTGGGTCGGAAATGGCGAAGAATATTACATTGAATACTGGGGAGGCGACCTCTCAGGAACCCATAATTCCAACGGAATCTATGGCACAACCAGCTGGACCAAGTCCGGTCTACCAGCATCTCAAAATTCATACTATTGGCATGTACGTTCTTGGAGTCCTTACGGACAAACCGCTTGGAGCCCAACATACAGCTTCAAAGTCCAAGACATTGGACCAAAAGATGTAGTGATCGCGGGACCAGACGTGGCCACGGTAAATCAGAACCACATCTACACCGCATTTATAAATCCTACCGACGCTGCAAACCTCAATCTCGTCTGGTCCCCTACTCCAGTCTCAGGACAAGGAACACTAGAAGCGACATACAATTGGACAACAGTTGGTCCACGTAGCATCTCGCTCGCTGTTTCAAATACAGGCGGCAATGCAACAGGATCATTAAACATAGAGGTGGAGTGTCCTGTAGGGCAATACAAAGTTGAATACTTCGGTAACAAAACACTCAGCGGTCAGGCATTAGAAACGAAATGCGAGACTGCGGTGGATAAAACCTGGAACGGTTCAGGACCCACAGTAGTGCCAAGCAACGGCTTCAAAGTCGGAGACGGCAGTGATGGTGCGCTAGATGTGCCTGCAGGTCAAACTGTCTATACCGATGCCGTGCGCACCAAAGTAATGAACAGTGCTGCCATTGGCGAAAATTATATTTGTGTACAGTCAACTACAGGTTTCGAAATTGGAGATGAAGTTCTAATTATTCAAAGCCAGGGAACGGGCGTCGGCAACTATGAATTTGCCAAGATAACTCAAATAAGCGGGTGCAATTTCACACTGCAGCCCAACTTGGTAAATGCTTACACTACCCCAAACTCCAAAGTACAAGTTTTGAAAGTTCCTAATTACACATCAGTTACAGTGTCGGGCAAACTGACCGCCCATCCTTGGGATGGAGATACAGGCGGGGTGTTGGCATTCCGGGCAACTAATGGAGTATCGCTAACAGGTGGCTCTATTGACGCAACAGCACTAGGGTATCGCGGGGCTCCTCGTACATACGGAGCAACTATGCAGGCTAGACAAGGAGAAAGCACCACCGGTGAAGGTAGTTTGAGTAGAATGCATTTTGTAAGTGCAGGCGGTGGAGGTGAAGGCACAAGCGAAGGTGGCACAGCAGGTGGTGGTGGTGCTTACCGTACACCGGGTGGACATGGATACGACCCTTCGTATGGTTTGCCAGGGCATGGCTCGACTATACTCTATGGCTCAGATGAGTTGACACAACTCTTCTTCGGAAGCTCCGGAGGAGCTGGGGGAACTGATGATTCTGCTTGGAACGGTGTCGCTTTTGGAGGTCGAGGAGGAAATGGTGGTGGAATTATCTTCATTGAGACGAATACGATCACCGGTACGGGTTCGATCTTGAACAAAGGAGAAAATGGTGAAGATCACGATGGCGTGGCAGACAGCGAGCAAGGCGGTGGTGGAGCCGGCGCCGGTGGCTCTACGAAGTTACTTGCGGACAAGGTCAATTTAGACAACGTAACTGTTGAGTACCTAGGAGGTCTCGGTGGTAAGGCAAAGGAAGGTGTTGGTGGATCGGGTGGTAGCGGGCAGGTCTATACACGTTACTGTCAGAACTTTAGCGTAAATGCACTTCCGGGCGCTTCAGCGCAGGAATCAAACTGTGATAAGGATAACTTCAGCGCCCGGTGGACAGCTGATATAGATTTCGCAACTGCGGGTAGCTACAAATTCAATACTTGGACAGATGATGGTACTAAACTGTGGGTAGATGATACATTGCTTGTAGATAGATGGGTAGACCAAGGTGGTGACACAAATTATTTTGGCACCAAAGCATTGACCGCAGGTATCCACAAAGTAGTAATGGAGTACTATGAAAATGGTGGTGGTGCAAAAGCGAAACTCACAATCGATCAACCAACAAATAGCGCGCCGGAGGTTGGTCAAATCCCAGGGCAGACGATTACCGCCGGCGCTTCGTTTACCACTTTCGACTTAGATAATTATGTGACAGATGCGGATCAGGGCGACACGATCACTTGGTCGTACAGTGGAAATACCAACCTTACAGTTGCGATTGATACAAATAAGGTTGTGACGATCACTTATCCTCAGAACTGGACAGGTGAAAACAATATTACGTTCCGGGCTACAGACAGCGCCAACGCATTTGACGAAGCCAGTGCTTTGTTCAAAGTGAACGCTTCTGCAACCTGTCCTGGCCAGTTCCAAGCTGAGTATTTCAACAACAAAACCCTATCCGACACGCCAGTACTTGCGCGTTGCGAGGATGAGGTCGACAATGACTGGGGTGGGGGTGGCCCAGGCAATGGTGTGAATAACGACAACTTCTCTGCGCGTTGGCAAAAAACAATGCAGCTGGGAGCGGGAGACTATACTTTCGGTACAGCTAGCGATGATGGAGTACGACTGTGGCTGAATAACCAGTTGGTGATAGACAATTGGACAGATCATGGGTTGGCAATCGACGAGTATGAGGTCACATTAGCTGCCGGTGAGTATACGGTCAAAATGGAATACTATGAGTCGGGAGGTGGGGCAATCGCAGCTTTCTGGATGGATTTCCACGGAACTGTTTGTGATTATCTGCAAGGTGAGTTCTGTGCCGAGTATTTTGATAATCCTTACCTTGAGGGAATGCCAATTTACGATACAGTGGAAGATGAAATTCTGAACGATTGGGGTGGTGGCGGCCCAGGAAACGGTGTTCCCAACGATGGGTTCTCTGCCCGATGGAAAGGTTCATTCTACTTTGCAGCGGATGATTACGATTTCACTACAGGTTCTGATGATGGAATCAGAGTATGGGTAGATGACGTATTGATCATCGATAATTGGGATCCTCATGGTTACGAAGAAGATTGGGTGGAGATTGATCTGACAGAGGGGTACCACGACATCAAGGTTGAATATTACGAGTACGGTGGCGGTGCCTTAGCTGGCCTGTGGTGGGAGGATTAGTCGCTGGTCGGGTGGAAGGTCATATCTGGCCTTTCCACCCGCAGCTCTGATTCCTTTGCGTATTGGTATACGATGTCCCCCGTACGTACGGTAAAGCTGCCGTAGGTGGCGTTTAGTTGGTCAATGGCTTTATCGAGTTCGAGTGTTTTGGGGTCAGTGAAGATATCAAATGCCAACTTGTTAATTGAATCTAAGTGACTGACCCCAACTGCGACCAGGCGGATCTTGGTGTCTGAAATATCGAAATCGTCAAATAGCTTGACGGCGGCTTCGTAGATATCTTTTCCATGGCTGGTGGTAAATTCAACCTTTCCGAAGCCGCTGTAGGTCGAGACCTGGTTCCATCCGTAATATTTCAACTTTTCTGGTCGTAACCCGACATAGACGGAGCGCGCTGTCTGCCCATGTTTACGCAGTCTGATGGCTAAGCGCTCCGCCATCTTGCGAATCACACTCTTGAGTTCTTCTTTATCATTTGTAGGGGTGGAAAGTGTGTGAGCATGCTGCATTGTCTTTCTGGGTTTACTGTTCCTGCTTGGATCCACAGGGTCGTAATATTCTCCATTCGCGATGAGGCGTAGTCTGGTGTAATAACTGCCGACGATGCTCCTCAGCGCCTCATCGCTAAGCTCTCTCAATTGTCGTGTCGACTTTATTCCTAATTTTTCGAACTTTGGCGTGGCATGGTACCCGATTCCCCAGATATCCCCCAACTCTAGCTGATCCAAGTATTCAAACCGTTTGTCCCAATCAATTCGTGTCATACCGTCCGGTTTTTTCCAGTCAGATGCAACTTTGGCAAGTAATTTGTTTGGCGCGATGCCCACGGATGATGTGAGGGTGGTCCCGACCTCTGCTCTGATCCTATCCTTGATTTCTTGAGCAATTTCATCAATTGGTTTTTTGTACAGGTGTAACACTGGTGACATGTCGAGGAAGGCTTCGTCGATACTGTAGATCTCCATCTTGGGGGTGTACTCGCTGAGAATCTTCATCACTCTCTGGTTGATGTTGTAGTACTTGATGGAGTCAAAGGGCACCAGGATAATCTCGGGGCAAACCTGTCGGGCTTCAAATACTCGCATAATGCCCTTCACCCCACGGCGCTTTGCCTCATATGACGCGGCCAGAATGGCCGCGTAGTCATACTTCTGGGCAGATGTCACCCCGATAGGTTTGCCCCGCAGAAACGGATTCGTCAGCTGCTCACACGAGGCAAAAAACGCATTCAGGTCTATGTGGATGATGGTGCTCTCCGGCATATATGAGTATAGCAAGATCAGGAACTAAGAAAATTTTGTCGGTATGTATTGAATATATATCAATAATGATATAAAATACCTCCCATCTTAAAGACTCGCAATGTTTGAGAAACCTGAACTTACCAATAAAGATAATGCTGTAGTTGGTCTGATTAAAACTTTTACCGATAATCCTTTTAATGCAGTGGGTATTAGCGAAATAGCAGTATTAGGTGTGCTGAGTCGCTGTCTAGAGGCAGTAAATAAAGGAGTTGTTGTTATTGCTTATAACCCTAAGATTGCTGAGGTGTTTGTTAAACCACATCCGATTCTCTCCAATGACCTTATACCTCAGGATGATTTTTACACTTTACAAAATGCCTATCTTCAATTTGCTAGAAAATCTGTGGTTGGTGATCCGATTGATCATATAAGTCTGGTTCTAGAGATTGATAAAATGGTAGGAAATCCGGTTTATGTGGAGGACTGGGTAATACCTGAATTATTGAAGCAGAGAATCCTGCAGGTTACTTTGGTCGAAAAAAAAGTTAATGACCAAATTGTAATAGTTCCTGCTTATATGGTAGTTGGGAATTTGGCAGAAACAAATTAACCTACTTCGTAAACAGCTTCCGTCTAAATCTTTCGGTAAACCCTAACTTCCTTCCTGTGGCGATTGAGGCTTCATTATCTGTTTCGGTTTGGTAAAAGGCGTATTTGCTGCCTCTAGCTTTTGCTTCTTTCAATCTTTGCAACATCATGGAGGTGTGAATTCCTTTCCTCCTAAATTCTGGTACGACGGCTGTGTTGATCAGGATTGAGAAGTCAAAATAGTGTCCGACAGTTGAGCAAGCAGCTGGCTTGCCATTCATATAGCCTACAAAATGGCTGATTTCTACCCCATCTACTTTATTCTGAAAATGCTCAGATAGCTGTACTGCCCAAGATTCAAAATCGCTGTAACCTAGTAATGCGGCTTGAAGATGGTCATCAAAAGTTTCTCTATCCAAGCATGGTTTTATATCCAAACCGGGTGTAGTATCTATCTTCTCAGGATCAAATTCCCCTAGGTCAATTCCCCACCAGACCTCTGCATTATCAGGGGCTTCGTTGTACCCCTGTTGAGTAAGAAATTCTACGGTTTCGGGGGTATCTGTAAGTGGGTCCAAGTAAATGGAAGTTGGCTTGTTTTTTGACTTGAAAAAATCTTCAATTTCGGCCAAGTTGGCTTTTAAGGCATCAAATGAAGATAGCCCTTGAGCACTAGACATGAAAAGTGTGTCTAGCTGCTTGGTATACCAGAGTAGATACTCGGGAAGCACTACAAGTTCATAAATGAAAGTTCCCTTCCAAAGAAAGCTGTTGGCGTAAATTGCTTTACGAATGAGTGAGTTGTCCATTAGGCATTATAATACAAAATATTTTAAAGGGTCACTGAATTATTCTTTCTCTTCCCACGTAAACTCTTCTAGCCACCAGTTGAGGGTGTCTGTGTCTAAGCGGAGTTTAAAGGCGGCCGAGTGGGTCGCAACATGTACGAGCCAAACGGTGTCTCGGCCGCGATAGGCTTTGGACACGAATGTGACTTCAGTGACTGTGTACTCTTTATCTTTCCACACGAAGCTAGTGACTTCGAGTTTGCCCCCCACAGAGAACTTAGCTTCTACAGAGATCTTCTCGTGGACAGGGGTGTATGGTTCCATCGCTGATTATAACTTGGAATTGGGCTATTTAGGCGCGCGTTTCGCAGGTTGGCGGAATAAGCGGTCGAGCACCTTCTTGTACCCGCCGGTGCCGAATTGCAACGCCTGACTCACGCGCGCCACAGTCGCAGAGCTAAGCCCGGTTAACTTTTGGATTTCGACATAAGGTACTCCTTCGTACAACATTTGGGCGGCTTTCCAACGGGAGATAAACGAGCGGGTCTCTGCTGGGGTAAACATATCACTGAGGAACTCCCCTACTTCTTCGGGGGTGCGCAGTTTGGTGATAGCCTTCAAGAAATCTTCTCCTTCTGGAGTATCAAATGCGATGTAGCTCATACTTTAGCAATGTAGATTATAGAAGAAAGTATAGTTACTTTTTTTGCAGATAGCAATAAGTCAGTTAGACTTTCGCATATTCTTGAGATAGAATCATACTTATGGGTAAGGGAAACGAAAAGTTATCGCTCAAAGGCAACATAAAAGCTTTCATTTGGATCACAAGATTATCATTTAGCTTCAATAAGTTCATATATGGCCTCTTTATTGTCTCAGAGGTACTCTCGGAGATAATACCTGTTTTGATCACATTCTTTGCTGCACAAGTCATCAGTCAATTAGCGAGCGGCACAGAGTTCTTCTCAAATGAAATATTATTCTATTTGGTCAGTGCTTTTGCCCTGACACTATTGCGAAACCTTTTGCATCAAGTCATTGATTATTCAATTGCGAGGTTCAATTATATTTGGGACATAAAAGCGTGGGAACTGTTCTTAAACAAATCAGCCAGTCTAGATTTCCAGTACCTAGAAAGCCCAGACTTCAATATCATGCAGCAGAAAGTTAGGGAAGCTGTGAACTGGCGTGGAACGAATGTTGCTTTGTATGCCCCTGATTTAATATCTTCTTTCTTGAGCCTGATACTCATATCAGGTATTCTATTTAGCCTAAATCCAATATTCGTGATTGCAATCGTTAGTCTGGAGCTTGTTCGCTTCATGCTAAACCGCAAATTCGGGAAGTCTCTATACTCTTTCTGGGACAGCAAAGGTGAAACAAAACACCATGCATCATATGCTCAAGGAGCGTTCGAAAATGAAGATGTCGTAAGAGAGTCTAAGATTTATGGCTTTGCCAAAGTTGTAATTGGCAGGTATAAGAAAGAATTAGGAGAATTCTATGATGCAAGCGTCCGAAATCTGAACAATCGTACGATCTTTCGAGTACTAATGACAATATTGGACGATATTCTTACCTTAGTGATACAAATTTGGTTAATTACTAAGGTATTTGCAAGACAGATAGATGTTGGTGGTTACAGTTTCTACTTAGCAAATATTTCGACCGTTGCAGGAAGTTTAAATAAACTCCAAACTGCCTTCTCCTGGCTATCTGAGCAACTCCCCTTCATTTCCGAATTGCGAGATTATCTTGAGCTACCAGACCTAATTCACAAAACACCTGAAGCACAGAAAGTAATCAACACTGCCCCAACGATCGAATTCAGAAATGTCACGTTCAAGTATCCGGGGACAGAGAAGATAATCCTGAATAACGTTAACTTTACGATAAAGGCTGGGGACAAGGTTGCGCTTGTAGGTGAAAATGGTGCCGGAAAAACGACAATAATTAAACTGTTAGCTCGTTTCTACGATGTGACAAGTGGAGAAATCTTAATAAACGGCGTAAACATTAAGGATATAGATCTAGAAAGTTACTATAAATTGTGGGGTGTACTTTTTCAGTCTTTTGCCAAGATGTGGTTTTCTGTCCGAGAGAACATTGGGATCGGTAATTTGGAAGATATAAATAATCTTGAGATGATTAGGCAGGCAGCACAAAAGGCCGATGCCGATGGCTATATATCTAAGTTACCGAAACAATATGAGACTTTGTTGAGCCGAGATTTCAAAGGAGGAGTTGAACCATCAGGCGGACAGTGGCAAAAAATAGGAATTGCTCGCGCCATGTTTGCAAATCCTAAGTTGATCGTTCTCGATGAACCTACCTCATCTTTAGACGCGCTTGCTGAGGCAGAAGTATTTGCCAATATTCACGAGCTATCCAAGGAATCCACTATCGTAATGATCTCCCACCGTTTTGCTACTGTCCGCAATGCAACCAACATCTTGGTTCTGAAAGATGGCGAAATTTTGGAACAGGGCAACCATGAACAGCTTCTAAGGAATGGGCAACTTTATGCCCAGATGTTCAACGAACAAGCTAAGGGCTACAGGTAGGTAGCTTTTACACCTGGCTGGCGAACCAGGCCACTTTGGAAATGAAGAGGGCGGGATCGTCTTGAGGGCCTGCATAGCGACGCACCAAGCAGTTGAGATCTTCGCCACATTTCTGAAGAAATTGTTGGGAAATTTTGCAGCTGAGTACGGTGAGTGCCTCCTCGAAGCTGGAATACTGTACGCCATCCAAGTAGCCATAAGGATTGTAGGTTTTGACATTTATTCGGCCAAGCCCAGACTCAGAACCGGCGATCCCCACCAAAATCCGGTAACTTCCCCCACAGGCCTGAGCCTGGTCGACGATAATATGCGCATACGGGACCAATACCGAGCCATACGAACGCATAAACGCCTGGACACGATCTATCGCCTGTTGGCGGCGGGCTGCATTCACTTCCTGTTCAGTCAGCTGATAATTCAACACTCCCAATGGGTGCAAGTCGAGTGCCAAAGCCGCAGTGTTGGAGATCTTGGCTGGACGAGGCGTTAGATAAGCCAACATTATCAGACAGACTGCTGCTACTGTACTAACTGCAATAAGCGCAAATACTGTCAATCGAAGAGACTTATGTGGCATTTATGAGAGCAGTGATTCAATAATATCTACGATAGACTTATCCGCGTCAAACCTAACCACTCCCTTGGCTGCAGCACGAGCTTCGGCCAAAGGCTTGTCATTGAAACCTTTATTCTGGCGTAAGTGGCGCATAGCCAGATCCAGTGCATTCTTCAGATTGATCCCGTTCAATCTTGCCTCTTCCAAAATCAGAGCCATTCCAACATCACTTGCCACCTTGGCATTTAGATATTGCTCGTTATGCGTTACCCAAGGGATAGGGATAAATATCGCCATTTTCCCCGTGGCTAGAATCTCGTAAGTAGTGTTTGCCCCTGAACGCGCGATCACAAGGTCCGCTTTGGCAAACACCTCCCCTATCTCATTCTCAAAGATAAACGTTTTGGGAATATACCTATCGCGTAAGTGATCAGGAAGACTCAACTTCAATTGATTTGCTTGATCGGCATCCTTGGTGACAGAAGAATTCCCAGTTTGGTGGATCACATTGCAAATCTCTAGAATCTCATGTAATTGGTCAAAAATGGCTTGATTCACCTTATGTGAGCCTTGGTTTCCTCCTGTCACGTACACCACAGGTAGATTGTTTTTGAATTGAAACTGATGACTATCGGGGGTAAAGATCTCTGGTCTCAAAGGGTTGCCAGTGATAACTGCCTTATTTTGCGGATAATGTACCAGCGAGCTGGGCCAGCTTAGCATCACCTTATCAGCAAAATAAGGCAAGATCTTATTTGTGAGGCCGGTGGTGACAGTTTGTTCGTGGGTTACCACGCGCCTCCCTAGCAGTTTTCCTACGATGACGATCGGAAGCGCGAGGTAACCCCCGAAAGAGACAATAATATGCGGCCTCACACGAACCAATATCCACAACGATTGCACAAAGCCCCAGGGGATCTTGATCAGGTTGATTATGCTGCCAAAACGGTTGTCCTGCCAACTGCGATTTAACTTCCCTGCTTTGAGATCAAAGAAAGGAATATTCATCTTTTTGACAGTCTGAAACTCTGGAGAAGTTACTTTGCTACCGGCTTGATTGAACTTATGCCCTACCCAAAAGAAGCGCTGATACCCCCTCCTGCGGAGCTCGGATATCACAGCAAAGGCCGGCGTCATATGCCCACCTGTTACTAATACTTTAACTTCGCGCGGTTCTAACACTCAGGTACCTAAATAAGATCTGAATCAAAATTTGACTAATCCAGTATACCAGAGCTAGCTCTTGGAATACTTGTTGAGGCAAAAATTTAATTAAATTTGAAGTTTGAGGATCCAATGCCCAGAAAGTATTGAACGGGAAGAAGACACGATGAAATAAGGTGAAAAGGGGGTCCCAGGCAAGCACAGCGGCGAGGCCGATCAGACTTATTGTCACAAGGGTAAATAAATGAAGCTGCGCGCCTAGTTTAACTACTCTACCTAAGGTATTTGCAAAGCTTGCCTGGGTCGGGACAGGGTTTCGGTCAGCTTGCGCTGATTTTGGGGTGGCGTGCTGTTTACCAGCTACGACTATGAATATAGGGGCCAGTATCAGCACGCCTAGCAAAGCCGCATAAACCCCTGTGTAAATATCTCTGACATCGTGCATATGTGCGACGTCTTCTAGGCTGAAGAAAGTTTCCTCGAGTGTTGTATCCCACGGAGGCAGCAGATACGTCAAAACGCTACGCAGTTGGTCGTGCAATGCTGCCTCCGAGTACCTGCGGTCAAAGCTTTCTGCTGTGGCATATCGGGCTTGAGCATGTACAAAATATCCTGATAAAAAAGGGAACATGCACAATGGCAACAGCAGTGCTATTATTGCCAGCGATATGCCTCCTAGAAACTTTGCTACGGATGGTATACTTATATGTTTAAGATTATTATTGACCATTAGATGCTGAATACCATAAAGAGCTTCTTCAACGGGAATGAGCGCCAAATTGCCCAAGCACGCAAAATTGTAGACCAAATCAATGCCTTAGAGCCAGAGGTGGAGAAGATGAGTGATGAGCAGATCCAGGCTCGAGTGAACGAGTTTAAGGCGGAACTGAAGAAGTTGGTAGATAAAATTCCAGTGGCTGAAAGACAGTCTATTCGCCGAATACAACGAGAGAAAGGCCTTCCGGCTGCGGAGGTAGAGATTCAGTCGAAGTTGCAACAAATTTTACCTGAGGTGTATGCGTTTGTACGCGAAGCGTACAAACGCGAGATGGGTATCCGTCACTATGACGTTCAGCTTCTTGCTGGTGTGATCTTGGCCCAAGGTCAAAAACTGGTAGAGGTAAAAACTGGAGAAGGAAAGACGATGTCTTTCAACTTGCCGACATTCCTCTATGCTCTTGTCGGACGTGGCGCTCATTTGGTCACGGTCAATGAATACTTGGCCAAGCGTGACGGCGAGTACGCAGGTCATGTGGCAAGCAAGCTTGGCCTCACTGTAGGTATCGTGGCCCCAAATGGGGTGTCATTCAAATTTATTTCCAATGAGCAGGTCAAGGAGCTCAAAGGCGAAGAGACGTACAAAGAGTTACTTGCCTTGGGTAAGCCTAAACTGTCGACGATGCGTGGGCACAATTTGGTTGAATGTGACAAGAGAGAAGCGTATAACTGCGACATCACCGTAAGTGTAAACAGCGAGCTGGGTTTTGACTACTTGCGGGATAACATGGCCTGGGAGGTAGGCCGTATTGTGCAACGTGAACTCTACTTCTGTATGGTAGACGAAGCTGACTCGATTTTGATCGATGAAGCACGTACTCCGCTGATTATTTCTGCTACTCCGACTCAGTCTGATGTAGATAAGTACACGAAATTTGCCAAGGTTGTGAAGGGATTGGAAGAAGGTAAAGATTATGAAATTGATCACAAGAGTCGGCAGGTTTCTTTCACAGAAGATGGTATTCAAGCAGTGGAAAAGATGTTGGGGTTGGATAACTTATGGACTGACTACAATGCTGTACATCACTTAGACAATGCATTACGTGCCAAGGCTTTGTACAAAAAGGATGACGAGTATATTGTTAAAAACGATGAAGTTCTGATCGTCGATAGTTTCACTGGGCGTGTGATGCCTGGGCGACGTTTCTCCGAGGGTTTGCACCAAGCAATTGAAGCAAAAGAAGGCGTGAAGGTGCAAGAGGAAGCCAAAACCTTTGCTACTATTACCTTCCAGAACTATTTCCGGTTGTATAAAGTGCTTACTGGTGGTTCTGGAACGATCATCACCGAAGGGGAAGAATTTTTCAAGATTTATGGCTTGGAATCAGTGGCGATTCCTACTCACCGACCTATCTCTCGTGATGACAAGAATGACTTGATCTATCGCAATCAGGAAGTGAAATTTAGGGCATTGGCAAATGAGGTGAAGGAGTTGCACGAAAAGGGGCAGCCAGTTTTGATTGGTACAACTTCTGTAGAGAAGTCGGAGTTGGTTTCGCAGATGCTTGATCAGCTTGGTGTGCCGCATGAGGTCTTGAATGCTAAGTATCATGAGCAAGAGGCGCAAATAGTGGCAAAGGCGGGAGAGAAAGGGGCCGTTACTGTCGCTACCAACATGGCGGGTCGTGGTACGGATATCCCGTTGGGTGAAGGTGTGCGCGAGCTGGGTGGTTTGGCGGTGATTGGTAGCGAGCGCCATGAAGCGAGACGTATTGATAACCAGTTGCGTGGACGTTCGGGACGTCAGGGAGATCCAGGTTATTCCAGATTTTATGTTTCTTTGGACGATACTATTATGCGTGTTCTTGGTGGGGATTTGATTGCTAAATCTGTGGGCCGCATGCTTGATGACGATATGCCGATCCAAATGTCTTTGATCACTCGGCAGATCGAGGTTGCTCAGAAGCGTGTGGAGTCGCTCAACTTTGATATGCGTAAAAATGTGGTGGACTACGATGATGTGATGAACCAGCAGCGTGAAGTGTTCTATGCTCGTCGCCGTCGATTACTTACTTTGAGTGAAAATGCTCAGGGGCGCTTTGGCTACGAGGCTGAAGGTGAGGCGGACAAAGCGGCAGAGATGGTGGAAGAGGCGAAGATGGAGTTGCAAGATATGGTAGTAGAGATCTTGAACGAGCAGCTAGATAAGACTATTCAAGTCCATGCTGGTTCTAGTCGCAAGATGTCTGATGAAGATGTCGAAGCCTTATTACCTCAGGTGTTGGACTTTGCTCCAGACAAGGATTTGGCTGTGGGGCTGAGTGTGAAGGAGAAGGAACTTAATTCTCATTTGAAGAATCTTTTCATCACAAATGATGCAGAAGGTATTCGGGAGAAATTGAGTGCTGGCCTAATGCAGGTATTGCATGCCAAACTCGCAGAGTTTGGCGCTGACATGCCTATGGTGGTGAAGATGTTGATGCTGGAGACAATGGATGTCCAATGGATGGAGCATTTGGAAACGATGTCGGATGTGAACCATGGTATCCGATTGCAAAGTATTGCCCAGCGTGACCCGTTGGTGGAGTACAAAAATATTGGGTTCAGACTCTTCGGCGAGCTGATAGAAAGGATAAATTCAAATATTGCTCGCCGCATTCTCAAGGTACAGCGGGTGCAAAATGCAAATATTCAGGTGAATCAAAGTTTGAACACGAACCAGCAGCAGATTGTAGATATCAATACTGGCGACCGTGAGATGTTGCCAACAGATACTGCAGAGCTCAAATCCGGTCGCCGCTTACCCAAGCCGATCAATCAAGCGAAGAAAACCGAAAAGAACACTGAACCCTTGATCGGCCGCAATGATCCGTGTCCATGTGGTTCCGGCTTGAAGTACAAAAAGTGTGGTTTGATCAACGCGCCGGAACACCAGAAACACTCAAAAAAGTAGAAAATTTGTATTGCAATACAATGCAGGTTTAAAACGAAGTTGCTAAACTCGTAGGAATTAAATTATGCATATGTCTCTTACTCGTCAGGATCTGACAGAAATCCAAAAACTAATTAGTGAGGAATTCGCAGTCTTCTACCGGATTATGCAGAAGCATTTCGCGACAAAGGAGGACTTAACTCCAATAAGAGAGGATATAGGTGAGCTAAAGACGGATGTTCGTGTATTGAAGACTGACGTGCATACCCTGAAAGAAGATGTAGCTGAGTTGAAAGTAGATGTTGCTGGGCTTAAAGTCGATGTAGCAGAGCTTAAGGTTGACGTTACCGAGATGAAGGCAGATGTAAACATGCTCAAAGAAGATGTAACAGAGCTAAAGATAGACGTGCGTACGTTGAAGAAAGATGTCGATGTATTGAAGACTGACATGTCAGTGGTAAAAGAGGACATACTTGAAATAAAAGACGATCTGATTGGAATGCGCGGTGATTTCAATACCTTCAGTGATCTAACAGAAGGTGAACAGAGAAGTATGAGGCAGGATCTAACTATGGTGAAGGCCCATCTGAGCATCTAGTTTAGTTGAGTTGTGGCTACTTTGTTTTTATAACTCCTCTTCTTTATCGATCTCCTCCCCTACCATCCAGTCTAGGTGCCAGTATTCGGTGGTGAGGCCTTTTTTGCAGGTGGGGTGTTGGCAGATGGTGACGACTTTGGCGGCGCCGTCGACGCAGATGGGAGCGTTGGGACAGGGTTTGGTCTCACGTTTGATCCAGCCCGAATGGGCTGCGATCACGGGGAAGTGTTCCCTGTCGATGATATCTAAGGCGCCGTGGGTGTTGTTCAATACGGGGCTGATGGTGTCGTATTTTTGGGTAATTATCCAAGGGATATAAACGGGCCAGTCTATTTTCTTTTTGTTTTCGGCTACTCCACACTTGTCGCTGATTCCCCAGACGGTTAAAGGTCTCCTAGGCAAGAGTTTGCAAGGGTCGACGATCTTGGCATCTTCGTAAGTGACAAAGTGTACATGAGTGCCTGTGCAAATGCCCGAACATCCTTGCAGACCAACAATCTGTCCCTTGAGCACGTAAGGTCCCTCTTTGAGTAAACTGTAAGAAAGGTGATTTTCTGTAATCCTAAATTGGAAGTTTGCGATCTTCTTGAAAGCCCAAACTAGTTCACGCAAAAGACTTTCGTCAATACGGAGCATAAGATAATCAATCCACGCAAACGCCATATATGTCCGATCTGTCTTATACCTCTTAAGCTCTGGTACTATTTTCTGCAGTTCAGATTCGGCATTGTTCACCTGCTGAGCAGGAAACAACTCGGGATGTGAGGCAATAGACTTGTAGATCGCATACTTGTAACTGAGCACAGCTATCTGCTTATGCAGATTGACAATGAAATCATCTACCTTTTGGTCAGCAAAAGTACCCAACTCTATCTCTGGTTGAAGTTCGGCAATTTGGGAATTCCAGTAAGAATGCTTTGTTTCAAGGTCTCTCACATACGCTCGACGTTGGAAGAATAAAATTGCGCCGGCGCCGAGGACTGCCACTCCTATAATGAGTAACCAAATCAGGCGCTGGCGCAATAGCTGCTTCATTTTAGTCTGGCCTTTTCTCTAAAGTGACTTTAATTTCAAGCTCCTGTTCTCCCCGGATTACTGTAAGAGTGATCTCTTCTCCCACTTTGTATTCTTGTACAACAGTTTGCAGAGGACTATCGTCATCAAGTTTGGTCCCGTTGATAGCAGTAATAATATCTCCGACTTTAAGCCCTGCTTTTGCAGCTGGACTGTTTGGCAATATTCCCGGATCTTCCTCACCATCAATAATCCAAGCACCTGCTTCCACAGGAAGATCCTCTTGTTTAGCCAAGTCTGGGGTAACCTCTTGGTAACGAATTCCGATGTAAGGCCTTACGATTTCGCCAAACTCAATTACAGAGTCTACGACCTGTTTGACTGCGTTGATAGGGATTGCGAAGCCAATATTTTCGGCATCTTGCGCGATAGCTACGTTTACGCCAATCACTTTCCCTCTCAAATCCAGCAGTGGTCCACCAGAATTTCCAGGGTTGATGCTGGCGTCAGTCTGAAGCACCCCACTCAACCGCTCTGGTACATCTTCTCCGGAGCTCGCTAAGATCGACCTGCTTAGTCCTGAAATAATTCCAGAGCTCACGGTGTTGCTAAATTCTCCCAAAGAATTTCCGATTGCAACAACAGTTTGACCAACCTTGATACTTGCAGAATCACCAAGCTCCAATGTCGGTAGATCCTCTCCAGCCTCTATTTTTACGATTGCAATGTCCAAGATGGTGTCTCGCCCGATCACTTCAGCTGAGAATTTACTTCCATCATTCAATACCACTGTGTAATTGGCGTCTTCATCACTTACAACGTGCCTATTGGTCACGATTAGTCCCTCCTGGGTAATAATAAATCCACTTCCAGCTCCTACAGTTTGTTCCTCTGTTTCCCCATCGGTATCGGAGTAGAAATCGAAGTAACGTTCGTATTTGGGAAGGTCTTTCGTGACGACAATGCTGACTACTGACTTGCTCGCGGCCTCGGCCACCTCGATAATTTCTGAGCTGTCTACAGTAGTTTGCACCACGGTGGTCGAGGCCGCGGAGTTTAACTGCTTGATATTTAAACCCAAAAGTGACCCTCCCAAACCAGCAAGAAAAGACAAACCAATTACAGACAATGAAGCGATAGCGAAAGCAATATTTTTGCGAGAAAAGATTGAACTCATGGCACAGTGGTTAAAAAACTAACCACTTATTTTATCATTCGTTGTCAACGTTTAGGATCCGACGTGCGAAGGCCTGAGCGTTGCTAATCACATCTTGTTGCACGTTTGAGCGTGCAGCGATATCTAGGGCAGACTCTTTCAAGACATCTGACAACATTACAAAATCGTTGTCATGCAAAGCGCTAAGGTCTTGGTCCGAGAGAGGGGCAGATGCCAGTGGGAAGAGTCCTTCCTCTACTACCCTATCCAAGATTGCGGTGTTCATAGGGTGCTCCATGCTGATAATTGGCATTCCTTTGCAAGCAGCATAGTTCACCGCATCTTGAGTAAGCTTTGTGTTTGTAATTATCCAACACTTATCTACTTTGAAGCCTAACGAATTGGTGTCCTTTACGTCTAAGAATCTGGCATAGCTGTACAAAGCAACTGTGACATCAGACTTCGTACCGTCTTGGTTATGAAACTTACATTCGGCGATATGGTGCTCTCCATTCTTGGTGGCGACGATATCTACTTCGTGCATAGTGCACTCTCCTTGGATCATTACGCTGGTGTGTACATCTGTGTAACCATCTGCCTGAAACAGCCTCGCAGCGTAATGCTCAAACAGGTGGCCCGCGGGACCCAGCCTGCGCATGGCGCTTTTGAGCATGTAGCGGGCCACAAACAGCTCGCCCTGTGGCAACTTCTGAAGGTGATCGACTACTATTTCTCTCAGCTTTCCAATCGGCACATAATCCGCCAATTCTGCGGTGATAGTAGTTACAATGCGATCTACATCTTGGTCCGGAACTTTGATTCTCCTCAAGAAGTTGCCGAGTTTTTGCTCCGAGAAATCTTGAATATCTCCGGAAGCTTTTTGGATCTGGATATTTCCTGGCATCTGCTCAAATAACTTTATTATTATTGCAGATGCCAGAGATTCTGTCTCGTGCATTCACACATTCCAAGGTATAATTAAGTATGGATATAGAGGCTAAATTCCCAAATATTACCTTGTCAGTCGGGGATGATGGTTTGGTCAGTATAGACTGGCACCCGCAGGAAGGAAGTTCCAAGCGACTGATAACGAGCTCTCAATCTTTGGATGCGATGATCGGCGAAATGGCGGAAAAGATTGGGATCAAAGAGACAGGTATTGGTAGGCTTTGGGAGATGGCTAGTGAGGGCGATAGTTTGAGCGTAGACTTCTCTGTGGATACGTCTGAACCTGATGGGTTGGATTATTCGTTGATAACCAAAGCTTTGGTCAATTACAAACGAAAGTACCAGCACCAAAACACAGGAAACGGTGCCGTCGATGATCAATTATTACGTGATTGGCAATGCGATATTTTGTGCGCAGCTGTTGAGCGGTTGTACGATCTGTTTATCACTCAAACGCTAATCTATGCTGATGATCTCGCTGTAGAGACTATTACACTTGATGACAAGTCTCGTAATCCTCGCCTGGCAGAACGCATGGCTATGGCCATGGAAGATCTAGGGTTAAATTTATACTTACCTGAATATGAAGATGCCGAAGAAAAGAAAGACTGACACATCACAAAAACAGCTTCTGATGAAGATTGATCCGTTTTTGGCGAAGGAGCTGAGGCGACTGAGCCGCCAAATGGATTCTAATCCGCAAGAGTTGCTGGCCTCCCTATTGTGGATAGCCAAAGTGGCTATGGGCCGAAAGATCAAGATAGATAGCTCGGAGGAAGCGTTTCAACTAGTGATAGATACATTTAGTCATTTCCCTAAACTAAGCAAGATAACTTATGGCACAAAAACCACCGACGTCTAGCAATGACACTTTTGTAGTGTTTGACCCCGATACAAATTCAGTTCAACCACGTAGTATTGAAGAAACAGCGGAAGGCGAAGAGGAATTCCCTGAAGATTATCCTGATTATTTCCCTGAACAAGGAGTAATTTCTACTGAAGAAGTAAGTATTTCTCGTAGGCGGGAAGATACTAGAGGACGATTAGCGATCATTTATACCTTGGCAACTTTTGCAATGTTTGTGCTAGGTTTTGCCGTCTCTGTTTTGGATGCAATATGGAGAAACGTATCTATTGTACAGAACCTGGGAGTTGTCCTCCCCCTCATCTCCGGATTGTTTCTAGGTACACTAGGATTTGTGCTAGGGTACTACTTCCGCAAGATGGAAGGTGATCAAGAATGATCTTTAGTTTGCAGCTACGACATCTCCTTTGCTCAACCATGCTTCTTGTCCAGCAGGAGTTGTGACTTTGTACCAATCTGATTCTTCAGCAACTACGGGAAAATCTTCCCCTTCTTGCGCAGTGTACAGCACAGCAGATGTCCTGTCAGGAGAAGCATAAAGCTTGTACCCAGTTGACTCTACCACCTCTGTCTCTACAGTATTTGGTGCTACACGCACGGTAGATACTTCCAGCTGAGAGCGGTCTGAGGAAAGTCCATTTACTTTCTCGGTAGCTGCTTGGCTAGGGGTAAATCCCATGGCGTACATGAAACCACCCGACACAAGCACCAGCGCAGCAACCAAAGCCACATATGCTTGATTCTTATTTCTAAGTCTACTTGCAATTCGGTAAAGAATCACTGATAGAACGGCAACTATACCGATCACCAAGGCGATCAACACAACTCTATTGCTGTCAGAAAGATCATCCACGGTATTTACAGGTTGGCCAACATTTGAAGCAGATACTTTGAAGTTAAGTCTCTCTTCTCTGATCATTTGATCTCCAGCGTATACCTTTACTAACCCGAAGTACTCACTTACTGGTAGTTCATGTGTAAATGAAGCAGATATCTCCTGTGTTTCGCTCACCGGAACTTTGGCAAACTCAGTAAGCTCAATTGTTTTCAAAGTTTGTTGGTTTAAGTCTTGAATGTCGATTGTAACCTTAGAAGGCGCATCATCCATATTCCCTTTGTTCTCTACTCTTAGAGTTAACTTCAGTTGCTCGCCTTCTCCAGCATCAGAAATATCCATCGAGCGCACCAGAAGACTTGAGTATGGCTGGTTTGTAGTTGTCAGAGATACATCTAGCTTGGCGCCCTTGGTCACAGAAACACCGTTTCCTGTGGTGGATGCTGCTGGAACTGCCGTAATTCGGATTGCTCCGGTATATGTGCTCAAAGCAGCATCCTCAGGCACGGTGACCACAACTTGAATCGTCTGTACTTTTTGTCCTGCAGGAATTGTAAACTCTGTCCCTGGTGTAAACGAGAACCATTCAGTAGCGCCTGGTACATCGACATCAACTTTAATATCCAAAGGCTCTTTTGGGTCAGATTGAGAGATGGTGATGTCTTGTTTGAAGACGTTCCCCAAGCCCAAAGTCTCATTAATAATATTTCCCGGAGAAACTCCAATTCCTGCACTTACCAAAACAGGAGCCGCGAAAGCAAATAATAAGTAAGCTACGATTGATGCAAGTAGTGTTCTGCGCATGGGCATATAGACTAATTAATATTAATAAATTTATTACCAACCTGCAGTCTCTCCCTTGATAGCAATCAAGGTATTTGAGCCTGTGTAGGTTCCGGCAACTGTCCCATTTGGGATCAGTAAGCCCCACCAGATATTCTTGGTTGATGCTGACAATGATGTTGGTTTGAGTACATTCAATTCAATCTCAGTCGCAGATCCACTCAATGAAGTTCCAGAGGCATACGCTGTAGACGATGCGGTGGCGTACTTTTGATTGTCCACAGTGATATTGTTTGCTCCGCTGGTCATATTTGTTCCACTTACTTCTACATCTAGCCCTACATTTCCTGTAGCGGTAACTGTAGTGGTCTTATCCAATGGATCGTTAGAACCTCCTACTGCCAATGTTCCATAAGATATTGCAGCTGTAACATCATAAGCGACTAAGCTTAGAAGCTCTACGCCAGTGCTCAACTCTGCGTTGTGTGTAGCCGAGTTGTTATCGGTTGCTTTCACCGTTCCTTTCCAAGTTTCGGAAGGGAATAAAGTGCTAGCATCTGTAGGATCTGCGAAGTACTGCACACTTACAGTACAGTCATAATCGGCACTAGCATCAGTTGAGCCACCGCATGTATTCCCAGAGCTTACAACACTACAGCTAATTACTGCATAACAGTTATTATCATTATCTTCTGCATTGTTATCACAGGCTGTGTAGCCTACACCCGACCTATACAGAGAACTCTCTACTGCAGATAGGTCACTACAGCTATTGTTATCAGTCACTGTGGCTCTAACCAGTACATTTGTCGTTGTTCCTTCTGTTAATGTGATATCTGAACCACTATTAACAGCTACAGAGCTAACCACTGGAGCTACATTACTTACTGTGTAGCTTGTATTTGCGCCTTGGTTTCCGCCAGAGGCAGCCAAGTTGTGATTATCCACCAAATAGGTATACGCGTTTACGCTCCCGTCTGTGGTTGGGGTTGGAATGCTATAGCTACAACTTGGATTGTTCGCAACAGCTGTACTTTCGCACCATCTATCACTAGCTCCACCATCACAATCTCCTGCTGACAATCCTGTTGTTTTGCATACAACTAGCTTCACAGTATCTGCTGTGCCATCTGTGTCGTTGTCCAAGGTTGAGGTATCTGTACTCCAAGTAATGCTCTGCCCAGGGTTCTTTGGGGTGTCGTTGGTAATGGCATTGAACACAGGTCTATGGTTTACTTTGAATGGAGAGCCGCTTGCACCTGATCCCTGTGACGAGGAAGAACAAGCTGCTGCTCCAGAGTTACCGTCACAAACGAACGCATACCATACATTACTTTCTGCATCGCCATCTAGTGCTGTATAACTACAACTTGCTTGTGCGGCTGAGGCGGTAGCGGAGCTAATGCACCAGTTTCCTCCTCCGCATGTTGGCGCACCGCCGTTGGTGGCTGTTACAGAGTTGGTTTTACACACAGCTAGGTAGTAGTTTTCGTTGTTTGAGTCAGATGCTGTGACTGTGAAGGTCACGTTGGCACCGGCATTTGTCGGGGTGGTGGCATCACTTGTAGGACTTTCTGCAGGACCTGCAGAAATCGAAGGTGCCGAGTTACCTACGGTTACTGATGTATCCAATGAGTCAGCAAGGACTTTCCCGGCTAAGAATACTGCCGCTACAGCAAACACAACTACAAAAGGAATAATTTTGTGTTTATGGTTACGCATAAAAATATTATTACACAAATTAAAAAGGTTTTTAATATATCCTATGATATATTTTTTTAAGAGTCCTGTATAGCAACAACAGTATTTACTCCGGAGTAAACTCCTGGAGCCAGTAAGCTTGGAATTGCAATTCCCCAATACAACGTACCAGTAGAGTTTGTTGGCGAAGCCGTAGGCTTCGCCAAGTTCATTTGCACCGTCGTTGCGCTGGATGTCAGATCAGTTCCGGCACCGTAGGTAAACGATGTCAAACTGTACTCTTGGTTTCCTACCGGGATAGTTGAGCCACTACATGTAGGATAATCGGTGCACAAGTCGCTACCAGATAGTTGAATATCAATCGCCACATTCCCTGTGTTGTATACCGTTACTGTCTGATTTACCGCTCCGGTATTTCCAGATGCGAACAAGGTACCAAATGCAATTGACCCTGAGGTACTCAATGCTACCAAGGAAGACATGTCGGTCACACTATTTGGGCTAAATGCTTCTCCAGTCAATGCCGTACTGTCCGTAGACTCTATCCAAGCAAGCCAGTACTGCGCAGCAAAGGCACTTCCTGCATCTGTCGGGTCAGCGTGGAATTCGACATCATATGTCATGGTGATCGTACAGCTATTACCGCTACATCCAGACAATTGGGTGTTAGACGGGGCGTAACAGTTATTGTCATTTAATGTACAAGCCTCAGCATTAGTTACGCCTGAGCGGTACAGCCGCCCGACGTTCGAAGAAATGTCGCCATAACCGTTTCCATCTGTGACAGTCGCCGTTACAGTCACTTCTGTCGTTGTGGCTTCTGTTAGATCGATATCACTACCTCCATTTAGGGTCACATTTGTCACTGTTGGGGCAACTTGGATAGCCAGGGTGGTTGTTCCCGAAATCGCTACCGCAGTTGCTGGTGTTACGGCTCCAGAGTTAAGAGTTACATCTGTTGATGGATTTGTGATCTGGATCTCGATTGTCTCGCCGTTGCCGGCGCCAGAGGTAATGTCCATTACTGGGTAAACACACATGGCTTGGGATGTCGTTACATTTACACTGCCGGTAAATGCCGAAGTCCCGTTGCCGCTACTGAACCCATCTGTGTCTGTGCTCCCAAACTGAGTTTCTGTTCCTGCGTAGGACTCACTTGCGCAGTCGTAAGGTGCTGAAGTATCAAGTTCATAGAACAGTTTAATATTGTCTAAGTTTGTTTGTGCGTTAATTGTCCCCTGCTCTGCAATTGTTATCCCTGTCACTATCGCAGTAGCATCTGCAGGGGTAAGTACAAACTTTCCGCCGATGTACTCATTTGTAAGCGGAGCTCCTAGCGACGCATCTTGGGTGCCACTGGAGCTTACTGTAAGAGTTGTTGTACGGTAAGTTACGTATAGTTTTGCGGCCAGAGAAGTGTCGTAAGAATAAGACCTCACCTCAAATGCCCAGTCATTGTCGGAACCATCGTCCTTAATTATTACAGAAACAGCATTGCCACTGGCCCAGCCAGATCTGTCTACCACAGTCTGCAGAAGCGAAGACATTTCAGGTGGAGCTGCTGTTGAGCTGGTTGAGTACCAAGAACCGGTGGAAACAACTGTCCCGTTTGAATCCCAGTCAATTCCGGAAGTAAGTGATCGATTGCGTGGTTTTGAGCTAGTACTAAATGTAGCGCTGTTATCTGCGTTCTCGAAGTAAACCTTGTTTTTTACTGCCTGGAAATAACTGGCACCATAGTTCTCATTTAGGTCAAACTTGGCAGATACGATGGTAGCTGCTTTGGGAATAGTCACGTTCGTAAATCTAAAGCCGGTCGAAACTGCTTGGTTAGCAGCATCTTTACCCCCTGTTTTGATCGGGTGTGATGTGACTATGTCGCTCTCAGCCAAGGAGTCCCA
>JAEUSD010000030.1 GCA_016788825.1 Candidatus Doudnabacteria bacterium
GTTGGTTCAAAACAGGGTCGTTTGGTGAGTGAGCTACAGTATACTTTGACCAAAGATGATGCGGTGTTGAAGATTAATAAAGTGATGGTCGCAACAGGCTTTATCCCTGCTCCATTCACAGGGCAAGAAAGTGACTACAAGGAGCTTTCTGATGAGCTTGCTCGCATTCGTGATGAAGAGCAGGATGTGTGGGCTTATGTCACTATCACCGATTGTGTAGAAGATGAAACGCCAGATGGGGCTGCATTCTGTTATGCTACACCTGCTCCAGGATTTGGAGATTTGGCATCAATTGTGACTCTCTCAGCTTCTGCTGACGATGAGGCTATTGCCGAAGCTGATGAAATCGTTTTGTCGGCACAATAGGCTGATGCCTACCGCACAAAGCTTGTTTTCCTAGGTTCTCTTTGTTAGAATAAGAGTCTGTTTCCCCTAAACATGGCTAAACAACTTACACCTGCGCGAAAAAGCGAGTTGCAGGCGGAGGTCCAACGGCATATTGATGGCCTGGTTAAGCTATTGCAAGATAGCAAAGTTGAGTATGAGGCCAAGATAAAAGAACTACGTGAGAATATCCCTGAGCTAGAGAATATAGACATATTCAGCATCGATCCTGATAGTGCAGCCCTAGACGTGATCGTTGCCAAAATTCGTCTGTACAGTTCTTTTATCGAAGAGGCTGAAGTTTTGCAATCTAGCCCATACTTTTTGCGAATGGATATCCTAGATATCGAAACGGGCGACAATCAAACCATTTACATTGGTAAACACCAGTACAAGCAAGAAAATATCTTCTCCTGGGTGACTCCTATCTCTACTCTACGTTATTCGGAACCTGGCGAAGCCAGCTATACTCGTCCCAATGGAACTGAGCGCAAAGTAGATATTCGTCGCAAAGATAACTACATCATCAGTCAGGGCAAGGTAGTGTTTATGACTTATGAAGATCCTGAGTTTGAAAGACAGGTTGTGTACCAGAAACACTTTGATGATCGCAAAGGATTCCTCCTACCAGAGATTGTGGCCGAACTCGATCGTCTCCAAGATCAAATCATCCGGTCCGATCCACGTGGATATTTCCTGATTAGCGGACCGGCTGGAAGCGGTAAGACTACTCTGGCTTTGCACCGAATTGGCTACTTGGTATTGACCCCCGAGTTTAAAGACTTCTTCGATCCAGAGAGAATTGTGGTCTTCGTGGCTACGGAGAAAGATATTAAATACTTCAGCAAACTTTTGCCCGAATTAGGGATTAATGGCGTACAGATCACGACGTTCAACGAGTGGGCCCTGATGATTGCCAACAGTCGTTACCGCGCATCTTTACCGCAGAGGTTCAAGATCGCCAAGAATCGCGATTTGCTGGAATACATCTCCGCACACAATCCATTCCCAGGCTTAAATCCGAAGGTCGTGTTGGATGAGTATCGTCGGCTCAAGCAGCAGGTGATCATGCCGGTAAAGATGCGCGAAGGGACACAGAAAGACGTTTACCCAGCGCTACATACATTGTACACGTCTTCATTGGGCACGGACTTGCCTGATAAGTTTATTTCCGAATTTGTTTCATACCTCAACTTTCAGAAGAAGAATAAATACCTAGATGAAATTGACCTCACGGTGATCCTAATGTCGCTTGAAAATGGTGTAATGCCGTTTGCTCACATTGTGATTGACGAGGTGCAGAACTGGATTCCAGAACAGCTGCAGGTTATTACAAGCTTCGCTCACCATGGCTACAAATCCGTGACATTCATCGGTGATATACGTCAAAAAACCAAGGTGTATACCATTCCCGACTGGAAAGAGATCGATCCGGAATTTGCGGAGGATTCTGAACGTAAATACGAGCTGTTGAAAGTTTATCGGAATACGCACCAGATCTTAAGTTATCTGCAAGCCAAAGGGTATGATGTGAACTTGGACAACAATACAAAGACTGGTCCCGAGGTTGAGGAACTAGATTTACAGTCAACGGAAGTAAATGACAAGGTTAAGGATTTGATAAATAAGATAGAAGCGGAACATGGCAAGGTACAGATTGCAGTAATTGGTCGTTATGCATCATCTGTAGATGGGTTGCTCTCTTTTGGATATGCGGTCGAAGGTGAATCGAATATCCATGTTTTAACCGCTGAAGAGTCTCAAGGTTTGGAGTTCCACTCCGTAATCATCATTAACGAAGCTGAATTTACGATAGATAAGTCTGAATACGAGAAAGTCCTGGGCTTGCATGCTGCGAACGAGTACGCTGCTCAGGGCCGCCACCTATTCTACGTGGCGGCCACCCGCGCACAGAATCAGCTACTTGTTCTCAGCGTGGCCGCCTGAGTTTTCTTTCTCACAGTGGTATAATTACATATGCGCATTCGGCTTCCAGAATCAGAAAAGTTAAAACAAAAAATGCTTGCGGAGGGTAAAGAAGTTGGCGGTTTCCTCAAAGAGTTTCGCGAGTTTGTGACGCGGGGTAATGTGATTGACCTAGCTGTCGGTATCATTATCGGGGCGGCATTTACGGGAGTGGTAGACTCGTTGGTCAAAGATATCATCATGCCGCCCATTGGCTTCATCACTGGCCGAGTAGACTTTTCATCCTTGTTCATCGCCCTCAACGGCCAGGTGTACGAGTCTTTGGCAGTTGCTACGGAAGCGGGCGCACCAGTACTCCGCTATGGTTTGTTTATCAATACATTGATCAATTTCCTAATTGTTGGGTTTGCTGTGTTCTTACTGGTGCGCCGAGTGAATAAGCTCCAGCGCCGAGAAGAAAAGAAGCAACAAGAGGAGGTTCCAGAGAAGCATTTCTGCGCTTACTGCTTCAAAGAAGTTCACGAAAAAGCGACACGATGTCCGCACTGCACAAGTGAGCTACAACCTGCGAGTTAAAGAGTAATTTTGATTTTCCCGGTGCCGACTTGGTGAATAATGAGTGAGAGGAATGTTTGGTACTTCATACCAGATTCAGCTGCTTTCTGTTTTAGAACGTCAAGATCTAATTGTCTGATCCGCAACGTGATACTTTTTTCTTTGCGTTCTCTTTCTAATTGACGCATTGTGTTTTGCCCAATTATTTGATATTTTCTCTTCTCTTCTTCTAAATTGGGAACTGACTTATATAACCCTTTCTCTTCAACGTCTTCCAAAAACTTCACTTCCCACGGATCAAGTTTCCATTTTTTTATAAAGGCCTTCTTAGATAATGTTTTTGCCATATTTTTTGTGTAATAAACGGATTGGTACTATAGTTTTTAGAAATATGTATTTCTTATTACCTTCGCTTCTTGTAGTATTCTATATCTATGTACATACAATGTCAATACATTCTCTTTGTGTATAACATTGTATCTGACAATTCTTAACGAATTCTTAAATCTCAATAAGGGGATCAGGGAGATAAATTCCCAAGGCTTCACTTATTGCCTGGTCAACGAGCTGGGAAGGTTCCCTTAGTTCTGTATGCGTTGCACAGTGTTTGCAAAGTGCTAAACGCAAATTATGTAGTTGCTCGTTAGTCATTGGTTGTCTGTTACGGCATGAAATGTAATTCACAAGGAGCACAAGATCTTCTTCCCATGCTTTCTTCCAGGAGAGGCCACTAATTGGGGCTAAGTTTAAGTTCTTTTGGTCCATAATTAATCAATAATAGCTAATTACTAACGGCTAGCTCTTTGGTATATCACAAGTATTTGTGTAATTTTTTGTTCCGCGGGGCGTTATAATTGGGGTATGAAGCGGTTTTTGCGTAAAATTTTGCGGCTGGTGCTGGGGTGGTTAGCGAAGGTGACGTTGCATAAACACCAGCCGCTGCTGATTGCCATAGTGGGAGACGGGCCGACATCTGTGATGCGTGAGGTGATGGTTGCTGCTTTGCAGGAGTCGATAGCTACACGTAGGAACGTGGAGTTGCCTGAGGCTGAGTTTAGTGTGCCGTTGACGGTACTGGATTATCCATTCTACCCTACTCGTTGGTATCAGTGGGTTTGGCTGCTTGTTAAGACTGGCATTCAATTTCTCACGGTAAAGAGTTACTACCACGGTTTGGTTTTAGAACTGCACCCGATTAATTCTGCTGCTTGGCAGTACTGGTTACAAATTCTGAATCCGGCTAAAGTTGTTTGCGTGGGAGATTTTGATTATCCTTTGCAAGGGGTTGATGCTGTCAAATTAAACTTCTCGCTTGATAGGATTGAGATTGCGATTGATGCGGCCAAAGCTTTGGCCGCAGAATTTGGTGTCGACTCCGTCGATTCCGAGTTGGGGTTAGCCCAATTGGAATTTCCTACTCCTCGACTGCGTGTCCTGCCCCAACCGTCTGGTGTTTGCATTGTCGATGCCACACATTACTATTTCCCTATCAAAATCAATGCTGTGAGAGAGATGTTGCCTGCTCTCGGGGCACGTGTGGTTTTGCTTTCTAGTTTGCCGGAAGATTTGGCTGTCGCATCCGGTGAGAATTGGGTGATCAATCCCCCGCTCTACGAGCCACAAAAAGATGATGTTGTTCTTCTTCGCGGTGTCCGTACAGATGTTTTGTCTAGGTACGAAAGATTTTTGAGTATAGATATTAATTAACTTCTTGTGGATTGGAATCCAGAATACGAAAAGCAATTGGTTGAACAGGCACGACTGGATGCGGAAAAGTTTGGTCCGATCTATGCTCACTATTTTCCAATTATTCAGCGGTATGTGGAGGCACGTCTGCATGTGAAGGAGTTGGCGGAAGATTTTGCATCTCAGGTGTTGGAGAAGGCGTTGCACAATATCCAGACCTTTGTCTGGGAGAACCCTAGTTCTGTATTTGCCTGGCTAATCCAAATTACAAAGCGTCTGCTGATCGACTATTATCGTCAACAGTCTCGGCGCGCGACTCAATCAAATGACGAGTTGATCTCGCGCGCCGGCAGTCCTGACTCCCTGGAGCATGACGTTGAACGTGATGTTGCTTCGGACCTGATGCACAAGCTGCTACTAAACCTCCCCGAACGCGATCGTCAAGTGGTGTACTATAAGTTCTACAATGGTTACAGCAACAAGGTGATAGCCGAAATACTTCAAATCAGTGAGTCAAATGTTGGCACAATTTTGCACCGCAATCTCTCCAAAATAAAGGCGATGGTGTGATAGAATCCTGGCTAAGTTACTAAGTAATTCGAAATGACACCTACTAGCTGTCGACAACAAGTATCTTTGGACACAACCTATGACAATATTCATGCAATCCTGGATCTGGGCCATCTTAGAAGGTCTGAGTTGGGTGTGAATGAGGACTTCTTTAATTTGATTAAAGATGTTCTTCAGGCAGGAGTATTTGATGGGCATGGAGATGGCATTGTTCCTGATTCCGTTGAACCTTTTAATGAAGGAGATACCTGGAAGACCGAAGCTTACAAATTGGAAATCGTCTTGAATGGCTATAAGGTCCAATATACCCTCCGACTAAACCACATCTTGTGTTTAGCCTTTCTATTCGGTACAAAGCGTAAATTGGGGGCACCCTACTTGGATGCCTCACTATTGGCTGCTGTGATCCAAGGGCATAACAGGGCTGCTAATTTTACTTATATTCGTAATGAATTAAGGGCATTAGGCTTTGAACTTCCTGCACTTGAACCTGGCGGTTTTACCTATCCCATCAATGGAGTATCTGATTATCAGGCTTTTACTAAATTTGTATTTGCTGTGTTTGAGGGAATTAGCCCTTCCTCGATAGAGAAGAATAATTTCTGTGATGTTGTAAAGCTCGAAGATCTGGAGATACCGAGGAACATCTTACTTAGGGGGAAAGTAACAAGATGTATAAGAGTAGGTGATGTATACTTTGGTTTATCTGAAAGCGGTTACTCTTTCTGGGATGGCAATGAGGGGGTGTTCAAGTTTAATAGTGAAGCTTCAAATGCAACAAGTGTTCGCAAAAAAGCCTGGAGGTTAACTGGGCAAAATCTGGAGAAACAGGGAGTACGTCTACTTCCTGTCGGTGAGCCTGGTACTTACATTCCTGCTTTGGCCCCACAGACAGAGGGTGCAGAGATCTGATATAATTCATTACCATTGGCTAGTAGCTCAACGGTAGAGCAATCGACTGTTAATCGATGGGTTGTAGGTTCGAATCCTACCTGGCCAGAATTTTTTCTAAAATCTTCGCATTCCCTTTTCTAGAAACACTTTTATCGGTTCGAAGATTATTTCCTCCAAAGGTATCCCCCAGCAGTTTTTTCGAACTATTTGTAATCGCAACTGCTTCTTGAAGTAGCTCGAAAGGCTTTCTGTATTGGTATCTCACATTGTTTCCGTCTATCACAACACTCTCTAACACTAGGTTCACTATTTCCCTTTGTCTCTCAGGTTGTGCAGCCGTGAATCTAGTCTCGGCTTGTTGAGCAATGTCCAATAACTGAATCCCTATATCGTGATACTTCTCGCTAGCTGTATCATGCTGCTTAATCGAAACGGTTAATGAGTTGAGTTCGGTAGTTATTTCCTGGTACTTACGTTCATAGATTTCAGGAAGTATCTTGTCGTCTAGGCGATCATCGTATAAACGATCTAGGCGGTGCCTTAGCTGTTCGGCACGTTGGTTCATCTGATCAATACTAGCTGCTTGGTATTCTGCTTTTTCCTTGTTTCCTTCTTTTAGTGCTAACTTCACCCACTCAAGTAGCCTTGGATTGTCTAAACGTAGTTCCTTAAACGCCTTTGAAACTTCGTCCGTTGCTCTCTCTTCTCTAATAGTGGTTCGCTGTAGGCAGTTGCCATAATTTTTGCAATGACCATAAATATGTCCCTTCTGTCTTTCCCAACTGATTGTTTTACCGCACACACCACACTTAGCAAGACCTTTGAAAGTATAAGGATGCTTGGTGAGTTTTGGAGTTGTTTTGCCAGTTGCCATCTCCTGCACATGGTCAAAGAGTTCTTTTGAAATTAATGCTTCATGTTTTCCTGGCCAAAGTTTCTTTCGGTACTCAAACATTCCATAATAGAAGGGATCGGACAATAATTTTGCAATTAAACTCTTGGCAATTCTATTTCCTTTTCGACTTCGTAAGCCTTCATCATATGCAAAGTTAGTGAGGTATTTTATTGAGTAGTTGCCAGTAGAGTACATCTCGAATAGCTTGCGTATAAGAGGTGCTGTGGCTTCGTCAATCACGTGAATTTTATGCCCACTATCACCTTGTGACTTGTAGCCTAATGGTGATCTTGACGGGAACCATCCTTGCTCTGCTTTC
>JAEUSD010000031.1 GCA_016788825.1 Candidatus Doudnabacteria bacterium
TTAGAATTATCAACAGGAATTCTAGAAATAGCAACAATGTTGATGGATATCGGAGCTACCCAGGCAGTAAACAAACTTCTAGAGTTACTCATCCCACTAAGAAACCCTGCTGCTTTTCCAGCAACAAAATTAGAAGACATGAGTTTGATTGATCAACAAGGTCTACTTTGGAAACTCGGAGAATATATTCGGACGACTCATGGCACCATATCTTATAAAGGTATCTCAGCAGCAGATATTAACTTAACACTTGCTTTGCTTATAAACCTAGTAGGGGCCTATTATCTGCCATTAGTTGACATTATTTTTCCTAATCTGAATGATACACCTGAAAGAGAAAAGATCTACACCGAAGAGATCGCGGGAACTTTAGAAAAGTATGTAGAAATTCTCGAGAGAATACTCAATATAGACAGCCTGAAAGGGAAGTTTATGTCCGGAAATAATATAGCTGAAGTGAGACTTACAGAAGAGCAAGAGAAAATAATTGCTCAGGTGTTATTAAGCGCTTATGGGTCACTTCTAAAACACAACCCAGGAGCGGCAAAGGGGCTTCAACTCGCCCGATTAGTTAATCAATTCAACATACTAGGTATGATCGGTGACGTAGAAAAGGTAAAGTCTGCATATGCAAAAGCCTTAGAGAGTAAGCAGCAAGAACTTGCTGTGTGGCTAAAGAAGTCGAAAGAAGCTTTAGGTGTAGACTCAACAGATGAGGCAGAATTCTTTCAACGTCACAACCTAGACAAAATGATGTCAGATTCATGGTCTCTACAGTATGCCAGTAATATAATCGATAGACTAGTTGAGCTTATTGAAATCACTGATTTTGCTGAGCTTAAAGAGGAAAGAAATCGATATCTTAAATACTTAAAAGACTTAATAATAAGTGTAAACCAGACCTATGCTGCAAAGCTACCTAGATACAAAAGTATTTACGAAGTATTCCTCAATTCCGCATTAGCAACAATCCGACGTTACGAACCTGAGTTTCGCTTTAAGAAAGGTGGCAACCGTTTTTCTTATGTAGGAGGCTAGTAGTCAGAGAGGTCTTCGTTTACTCGCAGCTCTCTGGCTATTTTACATCGCGCCAATAATCAATCCCATCACTGCGAACACGACCGTGTTGTAGCCGGCATTGATCAGCCAGTGCTTGAGAGATTTGCCTTCGAACAAGTAGTTAACTCCAAAAGCGAAGCCGACCATGGCAAGACCAATTAAACCGCCCGTAATCAAGCCTTTCATAGCATCAGCATCTTTCCCCAACACATAAGCAAGTACCAAAGCCATAAGTACTTCCAGTACAAATGAACCACCCAACATCATTCCCATACTTGGTGGCTGTGCACCCTCAGGCTTCACGCCCATGCCAATCTCCTTCTGCCAAGGCTTGGCAAAGATAATCGTATACCAGAAAAAGCCTAAAAAGAACGCAGCCAATGCAGCTACAAAAACTGCGACGAAATTAATTTCCATGATAACTAAATAAAAAATAAGTTCACTAAATACCAACTCCTGGAACAGGCATTTGCGTTTCGACAGGAGTAGCAGGACTAACCTTATTTCCCCGACGCTTTAGGCGCTTAGCTATCAACACTATTAGCAGTAAAGCCACAAGTACAATGCCCAACCCAACACCAGCCACTAACAATACAGTTGAAGTATTATCTGGGGTGTAAGTAATCTTTATCTCCTGCTCGTCAGCAATATCTTCTGCATTCATCGCCCGTACAAGTATGTCGTTATCCCCAGGGGTTAATCCCACGTAAACACTAAATTCCCCTTGTACATTTGGCTTAACCTCGACAACCATTTCTTGACCATTCACTGTAACAGAGATCACAGACTCGAGGTCATTCACAGTTCCACCGATCAAAATATTTTCATCTTTAACCTCACCCGCAGTAACATTCAACTTCAACCCAGGCTGTAGGGTGTAAGTCGAGAAACCACTCACATTAAATGACAGCTCAGAAGTGGTTGCATCATAATTCACTTCACTTACTGAGTCCTCATCCAAAACCCCATCACGGAATATCACATTGTTATCACCAACCAAATCTACATCTTTCATCGTAATCTTTGCCGAAATATTGAACTGCGGAGCTTGGGTCGAATCTACCGCGACTTTCTTGTCTCCCAGCTTAATTATTTCCACCAAAGACTCGCTTTTCAAAATATTTATCAGAGCTGAATCAGTAAGATTAAGCGGCTTGGTGAAATCTATCCGAGACTTGCCAGGAATATCGAAAGTTAATCCGGTGAAACTACCCGCTTGGTCGACGGGAATTCCACTCAGAACAGTAGTGGCTGAACCCTCAGCTGTAAACTCACTGGGCAAAGTCACACTGTTTATCTCAGCAGTAGGGGTCGGGGTTGGGCTTGGTGTGGGAGTAGGAGTAGGTGTAGGTGCTGGTGGTGTGGGTGTTGGGGCTGGAGGGGGCGCCACAGGAGCAGGGGTCACACACTGATATCCACTTGTGATCGGGGTTCCATCTTTGTAACCTTGACCATCTACACAAGTACTTGCTCCGTATTGGGTACAAATACTCATATCTATCGTGCCATCCTGTTTCTTACAAGATATGTATGCGCAGGTATTTGACACACAGGCATAGTAATAATTTGCTCCATTTATCGTGACTGGACAATCTAGATATGAATTACAGCTAGGATAGTGCTGCGCACTGACTTCAGGAATCTCTTCTCTGGGGGACAAGGTAAAGACCACAGCAGCTAGTACAAACAAAATCATCACAAGTGATTTTCGCATAGTTTTTTCTATAATTACCCCATCTTACCAAAACACGGGAGTTAGGAGAATGCTGTACAAACTAATTATCAAGAGCTTCAAATACTTCCCTATTTGATTTTCTCAACAAATCTCCAACTTCCGAAAATTCACAACCTATCTGTAATTCACAGTTCAATCTAATTAACCTCCTGTTTAGTTCAAGTAGTTTAATCTCTTCGTCGCTTAGATCTCGAACTCTTTTCCCGTCCAATATTTCCTGTGCCCGCTTCCAACCAATACCAGGGATGCCCACAATATTGTCCACCTTATCCCCAACCCAAGATTTGAGCTCAACGTACTGCTCTACATTTAAACCAAGAACTTTTGAAAGATAGTCCGTGTCAAGAATCAGATACTGCTGCTTGGCTTTCAACTGAATAATTTTCACATTATAGGACACAAGCTGATAGAAGTCTGTATCATTGCTTGCTATGTAGGCCACTCGTTCAGCTGACTCTTTAAGAAATTGGCAGGTTAAAGAGGCGATTAGATCATCAGCTTCTATCCCAGGTTTTTCCAGCCAGCAAACATTCAGGTAATCTAGAGCTGCCTTAATTATCGGTAAATGGTTGAACGGCGAATCTTCATCTTGAGAATAGTCCTTCTTTCTGTTTGCTTTATAAGAATCGGATAACAAGTTATTTGAAGTCTTTTCTTGGGCATCAAATACCACAGTCACACAGTCCGCAGAAGTTGCATTCACAGCCCGTCTTAAGAGGCTAATGAAGGTTGTACAGACGTGTAACGGGGTTCCTTTACTAGAGCGGAATTTAAACGGCACAGCGAAAGATTTGAATAGAAAGTTGTGCCCATCTACAAGTAGAAGCGTCTCCATGCTAAGAGTATACCCTTTGGAAGTCTAAACTGAGAATAACATAACGAACTCAAATACTCAGTGGCGGTACCACATACCCCAAGATATCAAAATCAGGGTGCCACAATTCAACCATATCTCCCTCCACGACTCTAATATATTCACTCTTATCAGCATGTTCGGCTTTAATCTCCTCAAAGTTAGCAATCTCATAATCACCGCAGCCAACTTGCATCCGGTAAGGGTCTACATTTCTTACACCAATGTATTCTATTTTGTAATGCCCTATCTGTCGTTCGACCTGGGCGTAGTAGCTATCGTCTGAATTGAAAGGCGCCGCAGGTCCCGTATCCTGAATTAGGTTCAGCAAGAACTTATATTCCTCTGGGTAATGGGCAAATACTTTGAGGGTGTTGATAGGCAGCTTTTGGGACAAAAGCTGCCGTGATAATTCCTCCAATTCACCTACCAGGTATTCCAATACTCGATTAAATTCATTTTCATCTTTGATTGGACTAAATCGATACATTTTCTGCATAAGTAATTATACATCCTTATAAATTTGATAAAATGTAGTATGGGTATCTCCAGTGGAACAGTACACAAATTACCAGACGATCTAAGAGCCGCGCTTTCTGGGGACCAGAAAGCGCTAACGTTATGGGAGGGCCTCACCCCTCTTGCTCGCAATGAATGGATCTGTTGGGTGACTTTTGTCAAAAAAGAAGAAACTCGTAAGGATCATGTCAAAAGAGTGGTTAGTGAACTCAAGGAAGGCATGCGTCGCCCTTGCTGCTGGATCGGGTGCATTCATCGTAAAGACAAAGCAATCAGTCCATCTATACAGGCGGTACTTGAAAAAAGGCTAGGAAAAACAAAATAACCCCTACTTCAATAGCCCATCCATTATCAGTTTTGGGATTGCATAATCTCGCAATGCGGAGGCTATCTCATATTTACCCTGCTCAAAGTCCGTTCGAGAAATCCAAAGCAATTCTTCTGTATTATCGTCAGGGTTTGCCACAGGCGCACCATCCACTTCGATCAAGTAGAACTTTGCTTGGAAGTATACACCTGGTTTACCATGCACTTCGATAACCGGAGGCGCGAGATAAAATTTTGAAGAGGTCACATTCACACGCCCCTCTTCCATCACTTCACGAGCAAGGCACTCTTCGTCTGTTTCATCCCCATCTACTTTACCGCCAAATGCCTTGTAGAAGTCATCGCCCCTGCCACGAACTACTAAGAGTTGATTTTTGTCATTTAGTAGGAGTGCCGAGATCTTGGTGAACGATGGTTGCATAAGTTATTATAGACTAAGTTAAGTATAAAGTACTTTTGCTTTAGAAATAATTTCTGCAATACCTTTATCATAATCAAGGGTTGGGAGGTCTAACTTCTGATAGATCGTCCAATCGATCTCGGGTTCCGGAATGTTTGCCTTCTTATCGACAGGTTTTACCTGGACTCCAAATGGGGACAGGATCGCTCTGGCCAGCTCGTAGCGGGAGGTCAGGTGGTTTGAGGCTACGGGCACTACGGTGTTTTGGTAGTTTTCTTTGAGCACGATTTCTTTGCAGATTTGGGATAGGTGACTTAGGAACGTTGCATTAAACTGCCAAGAGGAGTCGTACTCTACTACTTTCTTGTCCGCTTCTAGGTCTTTGACAAACCTATTAAATGGTCTGTCATTCTGGGTATTAGGGCTCCACCCTACTACTAGTGAAGGACGTAGAATCATGTATTTATCTAGCTGTTCAACGTATCTCTCTGCCTGAATCTTTGATTCACCATAAACTCCGCGTGGGTTGTAGGCAGCGAAGGAAGAGATGAATATGAACTTTGCGCCTGTGCGGGCAGCTTGTTCAGCTAGGTACTTTGTCGCGTTTACATTTAAGTCGATAGCTTTTTCTGGATCTTCCTCGCATGTGGCATTGCTACCGTTTGCGGCTATGTGGATGACGACGGCAGGATGAACTTTTTCAAACACCTCTGCGACCTGCTTTTGATCGGTGATGTCACAGTGGATTAGCTCGGGGAAGAGCTTTGTGGCGTGATAGGTGCCACTTACTTCGAGACCAGCATCTTTCAGATACTGATAAATACCTGCACCGACATAGCCACTTGCACCTGTGATCAGAATAGGTTTTTGCATAGGGAAGTATACCGCTGGAGAGATGAATTTGGAAACCTATGTAAGTCGACTAGTTGATGCCTGTCTGCCGTAGCTTTGCGAAGGTAGGAGATTAGGAACTACTTGCTCAACAATTCGAACTTCCAACTTTGAGCAACGCACTGGAAGGTCCCTTCCTTCACAAAGAATATATAGTGCTTATTTGTAGGATCATTTAGAAGTTGTGCGTTCTCTTTGCCAAATTCATTTTGTAAACCCGTTACTTCATACAGCTCGTCCACCTTAAAACCTAGAACAGGATAATCGAAGATGTTTTTGTAATGGATATAGAAGCCTTCATCGTTAGGTGGTCCGTACACATGCTTTGTAACCAGGCTAAAAGTCAAACGTCCTCTTGACGTCTCACCGAGATCTTTGGTTACTAGATGATTCAACGGGAATTCCAACACCACCTCGCCATCATGTTGCGTAATATTATCTTTTAGATCAGTGGTATTTGGGTCAGGGAAATAGCCAAAGTCGAGTTTTTTGATAACTGGTTGCATAGTTAATTCTACCATAAGGCTTGCTGCTAAGGAATTTAGGAATGAATGGGTGGCTGGCTGAACCTTGTTAGAAACTTTATGGCTGGGACAAATCCTAGTGTAAGCAACTTTAACTTTGCAAGTTAATCAATCTTTACGCCAAGTGATTTAAGTTCGTTTAAGAATTGCGAGAAGTTTTCAAAGACGAAAGTGTTAATGCCTAATTCAGCTGCACCTTTTATTCTTTCAGCATTATCATCTGAATAAACTATCTCATTAGCTGACACATTCGATTTTTCTATCAGAGCTTCAAATATCTCTTTAT
>JAEUSD010000032.1 GCA_016788825.1 Candidatus Doudnabacteria bacterium
TAAGCTTAAGTAGTATAATTTTTACAACGAATAAGTTGGGTAATTGTTAGTGGTATGGGTACATCAAAACCACTATATTTAGTGGGAGAATCAATATGCAAACCATTGTCGATGCTTTCTCGAAAATTCAAATAACCCCGGGTAACCATGGCAGCTAACCCGAACGCTCCGTTATTTGCTAATCGGTATCGCTTTGAGTCTGTAAGTTATGATTGGGATCGAGGCCGCAGCGGGTATACGCACCTTGTATATGATTTGAAAGAAAATCGCTTGGGGGTTATTAAACGTGCAGAAATAAATTCACGACAGTCAACTGAGGGATTGAAGAGCGAAATCAGAGCATTAAAAGCTCTTAAAGGCTTGGGTGTCCCTGAAGTGTATGATATCGGTCAGGCGGTGTATGGTTCAAAGAATTATGATTACATGGTGATTGAATATATTGACGGGATTCGTGTTGAAAAGAACCTGAGCCTATTAAATGTTATTGAACGTGCCGAAATTATCACCAAGCTTTTTGCTCTTTTGTCTCAAGCTCATCAAAAAGGTATCGTAAATGGCGATGTTGACCTCAAACACTTGTTTTGGGGAAGAGAAAAAAAACAGCTAACTGTTATTGATTGGGGGAATGCCAAGCTTGGTGTTCCCCCAAAAAAGAACACAGAATATGCTTATGATCTGGCGCGTGCCGCCGAAATTGTATTTTCTCTGGTGACCCGACAAGGTGAACCATCAGGCATAGGGTCAATTGCACTACCAGATAACTCGGCATTGATTCCTGGTTTGGGATCTTTGCCAGTTGAGTTTCGCAACCTTTGCAAGTGGGCACCCCGCACACCCTCTGATGGGGTACAGGCTCCTTATACAGCGCTAGTGTTGTATAAAGTTTCAAAGAAATGGTTTGCTGCAATTAATAGTTCAATACCCTATCAATCAACACATAGGACGTCACGGTGGGGTTGGTTAATTTGGTTCTTGTTACTTTCCATAATTGCAGGTGTTTTCTTTTCTGCTAAATTTTTATTGCCAATTTTTCAAGCGGTTTCAATTGCATCCTCCGCTACTACAATTGTTTCCTCCGAAACTTCATCAATTGTTCCTTCAGATACTTCCCCTGCGATTGAAACAATAGCGCCAATAACTGAGACTGCAATACCATCAGATATTCCGACAGAGACTGCTTCATTTACTCAAGCTGTGATTTCCTCGCCAGGTACATATTCTGTAATAATGGCCTTTGACCAAGCTCTTCAGTCGGATAAATTCTTGACAGCAGATAAAAAAAACTGTTGGGTCAATCAACTAATTTCCCCTTCGAATTCGAGGCTGCTTCCTATCCCTAAGGATGGCTTTTACCGAAGAACGGACGAGAATTGGAGCTTTAATGTTGGATTAGATCATTCAACCCAAGATATTATTCAAGTTGACTTCAGCGACTGTCTTGACACTCAAAATATTGAAGCTTTTGCGTTGAATGTCGCAATACAGCGATTAGATATACCGGAATATGAACCCGCAAGCGAATTTGGGTTTTTCTTGGAGAATCAAAACGGTCGAAGAAGGGAATATACGTTGTGGTTGGATAAAAGCGAAGCAATGTACTTACGAATACGAGAAGATGATAATAACCCAGAAGATTATCCGGTCTTAGTTGTTAGTTCCACTAATTTACATTTTGGCGGGGAGTATCCACGTCCTTATAGTCGATTCCCTTTACAAATTTTTTTTGAAGTTGATAATAATGGATCAGATATTATATATTTACTTGAAGGACCATATCAAAGCCCGGTTTTAGCAGAAGCAATTAACCCAAGTCAAATGATACCTATAGACATTGCAAAACTTCCGACCCTAGGTGATGTTCAAAAAATCGGATTGTTAGGACGCGGCGGAAAAACCGAGACACTGATCTGGCCGCTGGCTTTTTTAGAAGGTGAATTGAAGTAGGATTTATTGACCCTACAAGGAGGGTTTCCGATGAAAAAATTAGGTGAGTTATATACCGATTTCTCCCGTATTGACCTGGATACACCGGGAGGATATGCCCGGGTGGCAGATGTTATTGCCTATCAAGGTGATGATAATTCCATTCATCGTGCTTTCAAGGTTATGCGTTATGACATTGACTATCAAAAGGGTATGGAACGATTTGAAGATGAACTAGGGATTCTTGTAGAAATGAGCAATGATGGTGACGCACCACCAGCTATTACCCGGATTTACGACAGCGGCTTTATTCCTGCGGAACTCTCGCAAGCTTTGGATGCGCAAGAAATACCGGATTCAAATTTGGCGATTATCTCAACGGGTTTGGATGTTAAAAGATTTCTTCGTGAGAAATCTGAATTGCAAAAAGATAAGGATAGCCAATGGCTTCCTTATCTGGTTGTAGATATTGCATCCTACGATGATAGTTTATTTCGTCAAATTCAAGGCCAGCCTGGGCTCGATCCAACTGGTTTATTTCGTTTGCCAACAGGCGAAGTGATAGTTATGGCAGTTCAATTACTTGATGTGATGAATTATTTATATCAAAAACATTATCGGGCCTATATGGATTGGAAGCCGGAACATATCTTTTGGAACGGATTAACCCAAAAGGTCAAGTTGATTGATTGGAATGTTACTATACCCCTTGATGATGGCCCCGGTAAAAGACAGAATATTCGTGATGATCTGCGCATTTTTTGTGGTGCAGCCCTATATATTGGGTTGACGTTTACAGATCCCGATGATTCATCGGGACAAATTGGCGCGCGTCCAACTACGGAATTCCAATCACCCGTCGCGCAGATCCGTCGCAGGTATTGGACGGATAACCCAGATTTTCGTCAGAGCGACTCTTCGCTAAGTGATGAAATTAAGAAGATAATCCGCCGCGGACTGGATCCCAAACAAGGGTTTGACTCTACGGAAGAGTTAAAAACTATTCTGCTCGATTATGCTCAACAAGAGCTGGGTTTGTCGGAAGGTGAAATAGCATTACGTATTAAACCCACTAGCCCATATTTCCTGGCCCTCTCTGAGGTGCGGCTAGCTCAATACCAACTTCTTCAAGCTCAACAACATTTGATAGAGGCTGCCGGCTTAAAGGGCAAAACACTTGAATTTACACGCCTATTCGATTCAGTCAGGCGTGCGTTGACGAACTTCCCGGCATCCTGATAAATATCAATCTTGTAAAGGCACATTATGACAGAGCAATTTGAAGGTTCAGATCTGACAGCTGGTGAACGCGATGGACAATTAAATGCTATGCAGATTCAATTGCGCAGCCAGCGAGCCAGTGATATTTTGCGAAGCATGACCCAAGTTAGGAAGTGGCTTCAGGAAAACCGGGAAGATAGGCAGGTTTATGAAATATTATTGGATGCTGTACAAGAAAATCATGACATTAGAGAAAAGGTACGTGATTTGTTCCTAGAGATGGTTCAAAAGGGTTCAAAAGGCGCCGAAGAGGCCATATCGTTATTGCCTTCAACGCCTAAGGAACTGTTGGCCGATGCAGATGATGCTTACTATGCAGCTGAATATGGCAGGGCGATTCAGCTTTATCTACAGGTCTTGAAAAGGGTGCCAGATCATAAACGGGCCAAGGAATATTTAACAAAAGCAAAGTCTGCTCAACAGGATGCTGGAGATTTAATTTTGGGGTTGCCCCGGGAGGCTGTGCAATACTATCGTCGCGCGCGCTCATATTTGGCAGCGAGCGATTTTTTGCTGGCGATTAAATCGCTGAGTGCTGCAGTTGAAACTGCCCAAGCAAGAAGCCTGCCGTACCCTGATGCGGAGGAACTCTTGAAAACTGCGCAAGAATCTTTGATAGCAGATGAATATAAACAAAAAGCTAATATTGCGATCGAAATCGAACATTGGGGAGAGGCATTGGATTATATTAAGAAAGGGCTTGCTCTAAACTTAGCAGATGTAGCGATCAAGAAAGAGTTGAATAGTCTCCAGGATCTTTTGCGCGCGGAGTTGGATCTACAGAAGTTTGGTGCTTTTAAAGTGTTTGCGCCTTTAAGCCAAATCCGAAATGCACAAAGAGTTGCAGAAAAGGCCGTTAACCCAGATAACCCCTTGTTAAACTTGATCTCGAAGGAGTTGAAACAAATTAGAATGATTCGGATTGCGGGCGGGGCTGTGCTTTTAGTCAGTGTTTTCTTTTTGATATACAAATTGGAATCCAAAGAAATACATCCGTTATCACTAGCTTTAACTAATACCCCGGCTTTTGTTACCGCTATAGAGACACTTCCATCTGTGGAACAGCCTTCCGCTACTATAACTGTTACAGATTCCCCAACTATTACCCCAACTGAGACGCTGACACCCGCCCCAACGACGATCCCCGTATTGGGATATGGGAAAATTAGAGAATATACATTTCCTCTCCAAAAACCAAATGGCGACCTTGTGGGAGTGCAGCTCGGTCCAAATCAGTATCTCACGATCCTTGAGAGAGAAGAGATTAGCGAACTGATTTGGTACAAATGTAGGTGGGAATTAAAAAACAATACAGGCGAGGGCTGGTTGTTAGAAAAATACATTCAATTTGCACCACCGCCAACGCCCACGCCTTAATGTCTTTTCAGGAACCGGATTAGTATATAGGCATTGACTTCCCGATAGGGCAACTAATAACAAGGAATAAATATTTATGTTTCCACCTTATACAGATCGATTAAGTGCCATTCGTGAAATGCTTAAAAGTCCCTTGCGAGGAATGGTGCAAGAGGCTCATGAACATTTATATCAATTAATTTTAGCATATAAAGGAAGTTATGATTTTGATTTGAAACTGGATGATGTCGCCAAAGAATATCCGACATTGGTACGGGATCTTGAAGCCCGTTATCATAAGGAAAGAGGAGATTCCTCAGTCGAATTTGCAACAAGTTTGCCTGAAGATAAATTTATCTATGACGTTTTTATTAGTTATAGCCATAAAGATGAAGATTGGGTGCGCACCACCCTTCTGCCAACTCTCGAAAAACGAAATTTGAAAATCTGCATTGATTATCGCGACTTCATAGCAGGCAAGGCAGCAATCATCAATATGCAAGATGCTTCTGAGGCCAGCCGTCATACATTATTGGTAATGACGCCTCGCTGGGTGGAAAGCGAATGGACCCTTTACGAAGGAATTCTCTCGCGGACCGAAGACCCCTCGGGCTTAAAACGTCGGACTATTCCCTTGTTATTAGAAAAATGTGAACCATCTAAATTTATTTCCATGTTAACCTGGGTGGATTTTACGAACAAGAAACGTGAAGCTGAAGCATGGCAAAATTTATTTCGGTCTTTGCAATAAGAAAATCTAAGAAGACAAATTTTATTGAAATAAACTATACACTGTGTGGTAGGGTTTAGCAGCATAAGGTTAGTTATGGTCAGTCTGAAAATGCATAGCCTGTGCTAGTGGAGAGTATTTGCGTAGTTCACAATGTTATTAACTTACCTTACGCACCACGCTTCGACAACAACCCCGCTTTCCGCTCAGCGCAAACTTCGTTCTGAGTTGAGCGACGGGTGCAAGCCTAGGAGGAGCGCAGTCGAAGGACAAGTTGCGGAACATGAGTATCCCGCATAAGGTAAGTTATTAATTATCTTTTGTGGGTAATTAATAATCTCATTTGACATCCTCCCCCTTTTTTGCTACACTTGAAGTTGTCAGACAACTAGACCGCTAAAGGCCCAAAGCGAATGACAACTCTCCTCATTAAAAACGCACACATCGTAACCATGGACGACCATCAGCGGGAGATTCCCGAGGGTGGTCTTTTTATTCGAGACGGCATCATCCAACAGGTTGAGTCCGAGGCGGAACTTCCCAAGACTGCAGATGAAATCCTTGATCTCAAGGGGCATGTCATCCTGCCTGGGCTGGTCAACACCCATCATCATTTTTATCAGACCCTCACACGCGCTGTACCCGCCGCGCAAGATGCCAATCTATTTAATTGGCTAAAAAACTTATATCCCATTTGGGCGCGCATGAACCCCGAAGATATTTTTATTTCGACTCAGACCGCACTGGCAGAACTGGCCCTTTCGGGATGCACCACCGCATCGGATCATCTCTACCTGTTTCCA
>JAEUSD010000033.1 GCA_016788825.1 Candidatus Doudnabacteria bacterium
GTGAGAGGTGGAGCCAGAGAGAACGTAAGGAGAAAGACGGGAAACGAAATTACTGCCATCCAAACTGTGCTTTGCCTGTACAACTCATCAATCGCTTGCTCTTCTTTTCGGGCAAACATACGCGCCAGCGTTGGCATAAACAACAAAGAAAAACTTTGAACCACAGTTGTGTTTAGATTAGCAAACGGCTCTACAGCTCGATACTCAGCGACATGGATTGTGTTCTGAAAATATTCAAGCATAACAATGACCAACTGTGTCCTGGCCATAAAGACAAAGCTGCTTATTAGTAAGGGTGTGCTGAATCCAAATATCTCTTTAATGGGAAAGTTAATATGCTGCCTGTTGAAATGCTTCCATAAGCCCTGTCTCCGAAGATCTCGCATTAAAATCCCATAATAGATGGTGATACCGATAAGGGCTGCAAAAACATAACCTATGGAGAGGAAATACACATCACTTCGGAATAGGATCAATAGCAGGACAACCGAAAGTTTTAAGCTTGGAACAAGAACATATCTCTGGAAAAAAATGGAACTCGGCTTTGAGAAAATCGCAAGCATTCCCACCAAGAGGCTGTCCAATGCATGGATAGGTGTCAGAAAGATCAACAGGAACAGCAATTGAGCAGACAGCGGGTCACGGACCAACGATTCACTTATCCAGCCTCTCAAGCCCAGCACGATCAAAACGAGAAAAAAACCAAGCGAAAAAACGGTGGTGAACATCATAAGAATGGAACCAAACACTTTGGGATGTTCGCCTTTTTCCTGATACATGGGTAAGAAACGGGTAATTGTTTTGTCAAACCCAAAAACGGTTAAACTGGATCCAAACGCAGCCAAAGAGATAGCGTAGGCGAATGCTCCGTAGTCACTTTTTGATAGGTAACGCACGACCAATATCTGGATGACGAAATTTGCCACGATTGCAATGACACGCCCTATTAATAGTAAAGAGGAGCCACGCAGGTGCTTTTTCGTTGCCTGACTTGATGATAGGAGAGGCGTTTCTGTAATGGATGATTGTTCGAGGTCGTCTATCATGAAATAAATCCAATGAAGTCAGGGGGACTGAAACGCCGCTAAACTGAGTGATATTTAATCAATCTATCTCTTGGTTTGCTCAGATAACGGGCCCTGAGGGAGGGCTTCTCGTGAGGTATTATCTCGTCTGGAACCAATTCCATCATCTTCCGTAGAAATCAAAGGTGACGAGTTGTAATCAAAAATGACACCGGCTATGTTGATCTTCATCAAGCGAAGATTTTCGACGACGGCACTTACTTCCTTGCTCTTTAATGTAGCCTGACGCGCCACTAAAACGACGGAATCAACTTGAGATGCCAATAACAAGTTTTCGGCAAAATGTGATATTGCTGAACCTGCCACTAAGACAATATCCGCTTCTTTTTGCAAGCGGTCAAACAAGGCTGCCGCATTTGCGGGATTTAACATTGCGCGTGAGTTCTTTTCAGTAAATGACCCGGCAGGCAGGAGTCGAATACCGGGTACTTGCTGTATAGGCAGAAGTTGTGGCGCGGTTGACCCCGTCACCATCAGGTCAGTCAGTCCTTCTTGTTTATTTTCAGCTTTGAACAGGGCGGTTAGTGCAGGATGACCTACCTGAGCATCTACCAAAACAACCTTATAACCTGCCTGGGCAAAGGCAACCGCCAGGTTTCCTGCGGCCACTGCTGCATCAGCCTCACCACCATTTTTTGATCCCAGGCTGCTTACCAACAACGTATAGGGGACTGATTCGCCTATCATAAAAAGCAACTTCGCCACCCCTTCACGGTAACGGTTGGCAACATCAGAGTTAGGTTGAGCGTATGTAACCAGCCCTTCCAATCCATTGCCTTCTTTACTGGTATGCTTATCAATCACACTCAACAGAGGAACTCCAACAGCGCGGCTCAGATCTCCCGGGAGGCGAAGCCTATCATCAAAATATTCAGCCATGAAAGTAATGATGAGTGCAAAGATCAAGCCAGCAATCACAGATGAAATTACTCTTAACCAAAGTTGCTTGTCTATTTGCGTAGCGATTATTGCTGGTTGGATAATCTCTATCTCGTTGGTATTTGTATCCAGCAGGCTTTGATAGATCGCCGCCATTGTTCGGATTGTTTCGGACAATCGACTGCGCTCCTCCCCCAATTCTCTAACTACAAGGTTTTGTTGGTCCAGATTGAATTTTGCAGCCTCAAGGCTCGTTGGACTACTCACCTGAGGATCACTAAGACTTTCCTGATTTGGATTGTTATTTACAATTAATGCACCTTGGGCATCTTTTAAAGTCACAAGCTGAGCCTCCAGTTCCTTGATCCGAGCTTGTGATTCATTAACAACTTGCTGAAGCTGGGATACCTGCTCGCTCATTTGAGCGCGGAGTGTCGTGAATGTGTTATCTTTCGATGGACTCATTTCAAGCAAGGTTTGCGCAGCCGCGTTTGCGATGGCAACCGCCTGCTCTGGATCAGGAGATTCTACGATAATTGTCAAGAGCCGGGTTTCAATACTCTGTCGGGACGAGATGGCATCGTCAAGTACAGTCAGATTTACTTTCTGACTCAACTTATTGTTCACAGTTTCCAAAAATGAGGCTGTACTTAACACCTCAGCATAGGTCTGTCCCAATTGTCCACCAATTTTCAAAGAGTTTATGTCTGGGCTAGGACTGTCTAAACCTGGCCCGATCAGTAAATGGGTGGTTGCCTGATATGCAGACGGTTGTCTGTCAATTTGATAGAATGTAATTATTCCAGCCACTAGTGCCGCCCCTACTAGTAACCATAAATAACGGTAAATAAGACTTAGAATTTTCGATAGATCCATGGCGATATCTCCAATTTGCGAGTTGTATCCTGCTCCTCCGAATTCTCGTTTGAGAATCGGTTTTGTACAGAAATACATATTAAGTGATCGATTAAACTGACATATAACTAACCGATGAGCATCTTCTTTTACTATTACTATATGGGGCTATCTCTAGTCCCACTCACTAACCATTAACCATTGATAAGTCTGATTGGGGTATTGGGGAGGTGATAGCTTGGGCGATTTCAATAGGCTCCTTCTTTTTTTAGGACGACAAAGATTGTCTTCCAAAGAATTTGGAAATAAAGCTTCACACACCGGTTATGAACATAATATTCATCTAATTCAACACGGTACTCATAGGTCGTATTATTGCGGCCAGAAATCTGCCACAAACCGGTTAATCCAGGGCGAACCTGGATGTAAAAGTCGAAACATTGTCCGTACTTCTCTACTTCTGAATCGACAATGGGCCGCGGACCCACTAAACTCATATCGCCAAGAATTATGTTCCAAAGTTGTGGGAGTTCATCTAGGCTTGATTTACGCAACATATTGCCCAAACGAGTTATACGGGGGTCTTGCTTTAATTTTTGAGTTTCCAACCATTGAGACTTTAACTCAGGCGAGCTATCAAGATAATCCTGCAAGATTTGGTCGGCGTTTTGAACCATGGTGCGAAATTTATATACATAGAACTTACGGCCATAACGACCAATTCTTTCATGTCGATAAAACACAGGGCCCGGAGAATCCATTTTGGTAGAGATCGCGAGAATTACAAAAGCAAGAATAATGTAGGGAGCAGCCAACACGATTATAGAGATATCAAGAATTCGGGCAATATAATCCTCGTTTGCCATATAGTGCTCAGGAATTCTTGTTGGAACAAGTGATTTTTTTGATAGATCTACGTTGCTGTTCATTCGACCTCTACTTATGTTCAAATTACCTCGGGACAAATCACCTTGTATGGAAATGACGGTTTTTGTGAAGCCTGCAGCTTACGATTTAGATCAATCGAAACTGGATACTATTATGAGTTATTACTTAAAAGCTTAATTAATTGCATAAATTTATCTACACAATGTGGTAGGCTATGGCAGGTTGCTGCCTCAACCTATTGATAAACACAGGTCTAATTCCGTATATTAAGTGTTTTTCGTAGTCCTTTCAAAACTGGCGGTAACCTTACTACTCTGTATATGTCAGTTCTCTAAATAGCAGGTATGATATTGACATGGATGGCAGATTTTTTACTGTCTGCTTCTCTCATCCATAGAACAGCAACCAAGAAAAGGATTGTGTAACTATGGCAGGAATTTTGATTACCGCATATATACTTATTGGAGCAGTGGTATTTTTCTTAATTTGGATAATACTGGTAGCTTCCAAGAGACGCAACAAATAAATCAAAAACGGCAGAAGACATTCAAATTCAAAAACTATTTTATAATTCATCTTACATTAGAGTCTCTGCGGGTGTATCGGTCAGTTGGGGGGTATTACTCTCCACCATGTGGGGGAAATAGTCAAAAAACATAAGTGAGATCAAGGCATTACTCAATATCGCGACAACAATCGCATTACTTAATTCGATAAGTTAATTAAATCCGTCAGCAAAGGCAAGGGAAACAATACTGGAAGCTCTACTTGATAATGAAAAATCCGTGCCGCAAGCGGACGGGATATCTTTCTGCGAAAACTCAAGTTGCTTACAAATTCGACTCGCGCCGCAGAGCGGCGGGGTATTCGACCTTAGACAAGAATAAAATAGTGGACTTCTTTATTACCCTCTACTCTCTTGCTCGTTCATGGCGATCCTCAAGCGCGTGCAAACCGCAAGAGATATTCAAAATAAACGCTTCGCAATCGGGGAAACAAAAGACATTATCTGCAACTCAGATATGCGAATCGGGGAGGTCAGGCAATTTTGCAAGTTGCAGGTTGAAGGTTGAAGGTCAGAGCTTGATGCGGGTGGCGATTGATGTTCTCAACATTACTTGAAGTTAAGAATCAAATACAAATCATCCCATCACAACACGTACCTCATGCGAATGTCCATCATCCACCAACGGAATCAGTTTGTCGCTCACTGGCTTCCCATCCAATATCACTTCTAGAACCCCTTGATTGACATGGGACGGATTCTCCACACTGATCTTGTAGTGCGTCGTTCCAAAGCGATAATCCACTTTGAAGCCTGCCCAAGGAGCGGGGATGCACGGGTTGATAGCAAGCACGTTGCCAATTTTATTAATACCCAAAATCGCTTCGAGTCCCAAACGATACATCCAACCGGAGGAGCCGGTGTACCACGACCAGCCGCCGCGACCGGTATGTGGCGGAACACTGTAAATATCAGCGGCGATCACATATGGCTCCACTTTATAGGTTTCTGCTTTCTCGGGCGTATCCGCATGATTGACTGGGTTCAACATGTTGAACAACTCCATGGCACGATCGCCCTGCCCGAGTTTTGCAAATGCCCATGCGGTCC
>JAEUSD010000034.1 GCA_016788825.1 Candidatus Doudnabacteria bacterium
CAACAAAGAGACAGGATGACCCTGTAAAAACTATACAATTAGATGAGTTGACTAAAAGGATGGAATGGTCAGAGTTTTTAAAAGTTTTGTTATCCTCTGTCGAATTATCCATAGAGGCACTGTCTTTTCATTCGAATTACTGCCCAGATACGCTAACAGAAGATCACAGATTTTTTATACTTAGCTCTGTATACGATGCATTTGCTAGACTGAAAGAGTACATGCGTTCAGGGCAAACAAAGATAGCATGGGAGGAAGTAGAGGAGCTTAAAGCAAGTTTAATCCGGGTTTTGGTAGATAAAGGTTTAAAAGGCTTGGTAATAGACTGGTTTGAGGAGTTGCCCCACAACAGACGAAATGAAGAGCCTTAGCTGCAGATGGACTAAGCCTCAAAATTGTGTAAGATTTTATCAAGATCTTCTTTCAGTTCTCTTGCCCTTGCTCCGGGAGAGCGTCTATAAAAATCAATTAATTCGATAAGCCATGAAACCTGGGAGATGAAGGAGCTAGTAAGTTTTGCTAAATAGGTCAAAATAAGATTACTCTCAACGTTTAGTGATAACAATGCAATTGTCTTGTCCTGGATACTGAATGGTTCTTTGAATCGGAGTTCTAGATCTAGGATGTCTTCAAATCTATTTTGAGTAAAGTCTATTAGCTTCTCAGAATCATCGAAAAGAATGACCTCGGTAGAGTGTATCCGTTTGTCATGCATAAAAAGCAAAAGATACTCGATATCTCTTGCAGGAAAGTAAGAAACAAGCCGTCCTTGACTGTCTATTATCGGGACTATAAAGACCAAATTGTTGTTCTGACTCACTTGTTCTAATCGGTTTGCAATAGCTGGGTTTTCTTTGCAGATACTTCTTATTAGAAGATGTTGGATAAGTTCTGGGAGGAATTCCCAAGCAGATTGTTCGTACTCGTCGAAAGGGAAAACCTCTAAAGCATAATTTACACGCGGTATACTCGGACGAGCAGTTGTGATTATGTTTGAAAGTTTGTGCATATGCAATGATTATATCCTATAATTTTCCAACTGTCATTCTTTTTGCTGCCTAGACTACGTCCCCGAAATAGTGCAAAATGTGGGGTGCCTACGGACGATACATCCACAAATGGCGGGTTTGACCCCGCGGGAGAGATTGAAGAGCTGAAGAAGCTAGCTGCTTCTGTGCCGATGCCGGCTGGATTGAAGGAGAAGGTGGATAAGATGTTGGTACGACTGTCCCGGATGGCTCAAATGGGTAACTATACCAAGGAGTATGAGCCGGTGGAGCAGTATGTGAAGTGGGTGATTCAGATTCCGTGGGGTAGATTGAGTAAGGATAATTTGGATCTTAAGAATGTAGCGGAAGAATTGAATAGGTTCCATTTCGGGTTGCAGACGGTGAAGGATAAGGTAGTGGATTACTTGGCGGTCCTGAAATTGCAAATTGAAGGACCGCCTAGGCTTACCTCTGAGCAGCAGGCTCAGTTGGATGCAAATGTTGCTCAAAAGGCAGTACAGGCACAAAACGCCGCTGCTATCGCAGCGGCGAGTAATGCGTCTCATGCCGTGTGGCCGCCGCCTGCGGCTCCAACTTCGGTAGTCCCTCCTGCGGCGGCCATGCCATCGACCACAGCTGCGGGTGTACAACCTACAGACCAATCTCAAACTGGGGTTCCCGGGGCTGTTACAAAACCAGTGGAAGCTGGCTTACAGGGTGTCTCTCCCGAGGTGGTCGCTGCGCCTGTGGCACAGTTAAGTCCGGAAGTTCCTCAAACGACTTCCCCTGCGCCACAAACTGGAAGTTCAGCACAAGAAATGTCCAAATTGCAAGGTAGCTCTGCCCACGCACCGATAATGTGTTTCGTGGGAATTCAGGGTGTCGGAAAAACCTCAATTGCCAAGTCTATTGCTAACGCATTAGGACGTAAGTTTGTCCGGGTGTCGCTGGGAGCATTGGGCGATGTATCGCAAATTCGTGGGATACCTAAGGGGGAGTTAAATGCTGAGCCTGGGCAGATCGTGAAGGCCTTGATCCGCGCGGGCACGATGAATCCCCTGATTTTGCTCGATGAAATCGACAAAACCAGCAGCGAGAGTGGCCTACGCGCGGACTTAATGGCTGCTTTGTTAGAAATCCTTGACCCGGAACAAAACTCAACGTTTGTAGATCACTACCTAGACTACCCAGTTGATCTGTCTCAGTGTATGTTTATTACTACCTCCAACAACTTAGGAGGTTTGTCGGCAGCGCTTTTGGATAGGTTGGAGATTATTCGTTTCGGAAGTTATACAGATGAAGATAAAGTCCAAATTGCCCGTAATTACATGTTGCCACGGGTACGCGAAGCGACCGGAATCACGGAGCAACAGTTGAGTTTTGACGACGAGGTGTGGCCGATGGTAGTACGGCCTTTGGGCTTCGACGCTGGGGTACGCGAACTGGAGCGAACATTAACCAATCTGGCCCGGAAGGTTGCTCGTTTGATTGTAGAGGGGAAGGGGACTGGATTTAGGATCACCAAAGATAATTTCCACGAATTTATTCCCGAAGATATCGGGGTTTACAGCTAGGCATATGTGGCAAAAATTTCAGTTAAGTTTGGGGACTTACCAGTTGCGGTACTTTTTTCTTATCTTGCTGCTGTTTGCGGTGACAGAGGGGATGCTGATCTTCTATGTCCCATTACAAGTAGAAGCGCAGCTGGGTGGATTGCTCAGCGTGGGTATTATTCTAGCAATTGGAAATATTTCGGGTATTTTGACAGACTTGGTTTTTGGGTTTGTGTCCGAAATTACGGACCACCGTAAGTTTATGCATATTGCTGCATTTCTTTCGGTCTTGATACTGCCGTTGCTGTTGATTCAGGGTAGTTGGCTGAGTTTTATCTTGTTAGCGGCTGTGTGGGGCGCGCGCTTTGAGTTGATGTTTAGCTTCGCTTCCAATATCTATCTGGCAAAGCACGCGCCCCACGGACGGTTTTTCGAGGTCTCGGGGGTAGCTTTTTTGGTACGCAATCTGGGGTATTTCTTAGGCCCTTTGTTGGCAAACCTGGTGCGGTTTCATTCTACTGGGCTGGTGGTGGTGAGTCTGTTGGTCATTTTACTGGTGGAGGGCGTTGTGATGTACTTGGTTTTCAACAATCATCCTGGGGAGCATTTCACCCAGAAATCTCACAAATTGAGTTTGTATTCAGAGTACGTGATCCTAAAAAAGCATTTCACTGAGGTATTTCCTCACTTCATTTTGAGTTTCGGTGTAGCGGCATTTGAAGCAATGTTCTTAATATTTGGTCCTCCTACTTTTGCGGCAATTAATCCTGGCTTGTCTGGTTTGCTGACTGCGGTGGGGTTGTTGGCCAATGTATTGATGCCTTCTTTGGTTGTCCGATTTGTAGAATTTGTGGGGCCACGCATCGCCCTGATCTGTGCCGCTTTTGGGGTGATGGCTGGGGCGCTTACTGTGTGGGCCACGTTGAATACGGTAGTACTTTTGTTAGCAATATATTTCTGCTTCTTGTGTATGGTGGTAATTTTTGTGGTGAATGATGCTAGTTTTTTGCATACGCTTTCGCGGCTGAAGACTAGTGAAGAAGATGAGGTTATCTCTGTACGGAGTATGGGTCCTAACTTTGCATATGTGATTGTTTCTTTGTTGGGGGGTGTATTGGTTCAACGTGCAGGGTTCCAGGCGGGGGTATTGGCATCTGCTATGATTTTGATAGCGAGTTTAATGTTGTTTAAGCTGACAAAATCTAATGACCATATCCGAGTTACACCAAAGATGTATAGATAGCGGGAAGTATCCTTTGTTCCCTGGGGCTTCTAGGCTGGTGCCTGGACATGGAAATCCTCATGCAAAGTTGATGTTTATTGGGGAGGCACCGGGGGCGGATGAGGATAAAAATGGTATTCCATTTGTGGGGCGGGCGGGGAAATTTCTGGATGAGTTGTTGGGTTCAATTGGTCTTAAACGCGAAGATATCTACATTACGAATATGGTGAAATGCCGCCCGCCGGGCAACCGCGATCCGGAGGATCGCGAGATCGCTTTGTACCGTGCATGGCTGGATTGGGAGATTAAGCTGATTGAGCCACAGGTTTTTGTTCCTTTGGGACGGTTTGCGATGGCGAAGTTTCTTCCGGGTCTCAAGATTAGTCAGGTTCATGGAAAGGCTTTCCGTAGGTTGGGGAAGATATATTTCGTGATGTATCATCCTGCAGTGGCTTTATACAAGGGATCCATGCGGGAGGTGATGTTGGAAGATATTAAGTTGCTGAAGGATATTTTGGCAGGAGATGAGAGCAAAGTAGAGGATTTGGTTACTGCGATCGATGAGGTAAAGGCTTTGCTACATAAAGATTCAGGCGGTTCGGATAAATCCGAACCGCCTGATGATAGCGATAAGCAGTTGAGTTTAATCTAGACCGTGGTCTTTTCGAAATTGCTTGTACTCCTTATCTTTATTCATCGTATCTTCTACAGCATTTCGAACGATTTGAGCCTTATGCATTCTTCTTTCCTCACTTGACCATTGTAAGTACTTATCGATCTCAGGAGATATTATAAGAATAAACTTAGTATCGATCATATCTCGAGCCTCTTTAAGGAACTGGTCGATTTCATTATTAGCTTCTTCAACTTTGCTGTATTTAGCAAGCTTGAATATTTTTGAGGTATTCCCTCCAATAACATCTGCCAGGAAATCGATATTTTCATTACTATGTA
>JAEUSD010000035.1 GCA_016788825.1 Candidatus Doudnabacteria bacterium
AAGCGAGCTTCTCCAGCAAATTTTACTTAATCCCAACCCGGCCATAGTTTTCATAAATGGACCGATGTACTCTGCCAAGTCTGGACAAGCAGCGATGCTTTACGGCGCTCTATCACCAGTGATCCCCAGAGACCATCTCCATCCCATAATATGGGCTGGTATGGGAGAAGACTATATTCACGCGCGTAGCCTACCTAGTGCGGATATCCCAGCAACTCCACTCTCTTTGTCTGAACTTCAGACTAAAGTACAGGAGCTGATCCTACAGCAAAAATCTAGATCTATACTACAAAGGTGTATTGTTATCATCGAAGAGGCCACCTTTTTTGCTTCCGCAGAAACACCTGAACAAGAAGCTCTGAATGCTCAATTATTTGAGCAGGCAATTAACCAGTTAAAAGAAGGTGGAATTAGTGTGGTATTGATTGGCTTGGCCAGGAATTATCGGGATAACGATTTACCTGTTACAGCAAGATTAAAACAAAACAACTCTGTGATACTTTCAAATTGCAACTCATTTCATCTCCACCCCAGTCCCAATGGGCATGTGATATCTAGAGCTGAAACGACAGGTAGGTACACAGTAGCGATGGGTATGTTCGATTGGATTTTCCCGATTGTAGTCCCTCGAGTACAAGCTCATGGTGTTGAATACGCACCTTTGCCAGAGGAGTTTCACCCTTTTGCGGTTCTAAAAAAATGTGATCCACAGCTCTACAAGGAGATTATTGGCATAGAACGACCAGATATACTTGAGGCACATACGCAAATGGTGCTGAGTCAGCAAAGTTCATCAGAGGCCTAGGACCAGAAGCTATCGACGAATTTTTGGATGCTGGCAGCATATTTTTCATTGCCGATGAAGCTACCGGAGGCGTCGAACTGGTCGCCGGTGAAGGTGGACTGGAAATGGAATGGTGAGACGTGTGAACCGGCGACCGACATGGAATTGATCGCATAGTTAAACACCTTGTCGCTAGTGTAAATCGGCTCTCGGCCTCCTACTCCTGAAGAAACCCCTACGAAGCCAAACACCTTATTCTCCCAGAACGGCATGAAACTCTTTGTCAGAAACTGATGAATCATAGCCACGTATTCCGAAGGCATCATCCGGTTGTATTCTGGGATCACCCACACAACTCTCTGACTGGCAACGACTAGATCGTAAAGTTCTTTTTGTTTGCCCTGCAAGTCTGCAGGTTGAATATAGCCGTCGGCGACGCTGGGGAAACTTATCCCTTCGAATGAGAACAATGGAGCGTCGCCACCTTTGGCCTGCGCCAAGCTTTGAATGTATTTAGCCACATTCAGCGATGCACTTCCTTTACGAGGAGAAACAGAGATAATTGCGGTTTGCATGGCGATTAACAAGGTAAATTAAACTACCCTTTATTATATGCTTTCTGTCAAATCTCTGTAACTTTCTGCCAAATTTTGTCATAGTAATGTATGGAAATAGCGAAAGTCTACAAAGAGTTCAGCAAGGACGTATTTAGGTACTGCATGTTTCACTTGCACAATAAGGAATCTGCCGAGGATTGCACGTCTGAGACTTTTTCACGTTGGATAGCGAATAAGTCGGCGCCAAGTAGTTTTGAAGAATTGAAACCTTGGCTAATCGGGGTTGCAAGAAACGTTATCCGCGAGAAATATCGTGAAATTTCTAAGGCGAAGCTAGAAACAAGCCAAGTAGAAATTGTAGACGAGGCTAGTGTAGAAAATGAAGCTTTAAATGTTGAACTAGTTGAAATTATCAAGCAAGAGTTGGACAAATTAGATGATACTACCCGTGAAGTCATCATTCTAAAGATTTGGGAAGATTTCACGTTTAAGCAGATTGCAGAGGTCATAGAAGAATCAGAAAGCAATACAAAACTGATCTACTACCGCGGGTTGGAGAAGATCAAGATTCAACTGGGCGAACGGGACAAAGGGAAGAAGCTTTATGCTGCGCTGCCGCTTCCGATCATAGCCGGAGCTTTGAAACACCTCGGCAGCGCAACCGAGTACTCTATCTCCACCAGCTTCCAAGCTGGGCTTATCCAAACAACTAATCTATCCACTAATCTTATTTCAGTACCACAAACTATGTCTATATTAACCAAAATCAAAGCATTAACGCTACCCCAATGGGTAGGAGTCGCCCTAGTGACAGGAACAGTTGTAGTTGCAGGAGCTGTAGGCGTCATTGCCACAAGGCCACAACCAGTTACCACCCCTCCGGCAATACAGCCGACTTCAAGTACTACTAGCTCGACAATAGTTTCGACTGAGCCTACCCGCTGCTCGAATGACTTCATCCTATACACCGACGAACGACTAGGCGTATCTCTATGCGTCCCTCAAACTGCCGTAGCGGAAGAGCAATTACTCGGTGAAACACCCTCTTCGATTATAAGGCTAGATTCAGACAAGCTTTCAAATCGCAAAGATATCGATGTTAAGCCTTTTATACAAATATGCTTAAGGTCCAGTGACTCAGAGAGATCTTGCAATCGCACAGGGACAGGTGCAGGGGACCTTTCAAACACAGCTGTAGAAAAGACAATCCATAACTACCGATTTACTGGAAATGAAATGCTTATCACATTAGGAACTAACCTAGTAGATCGCTATACAGCAGTTTCCCGTACTTCCGGATCTCAAACAGTAGAGATACTTTGGGGCTACAGTTCATACGCAGAGGGAGTTTTTGATGAGCTAGAGACTTACAAGCAAGCGTTGGAAGAAATCGTTGAGAGCATCGAGTTTACGCTAGACCTCCAGTTATCAGCTGGTTGGAAATACGTTACTGAGGCAAATTGCGGAGTTATCGTCCCAGTACCCCCTAAAAAGGCCCCTTATATCTATGAAACACAGTCCGGAAACCAGATACAAACCCTTTACTGGCGTGTTCATGAGTCAATCTCTTATAGCTCTCCGATAGGTTCAGGAACAGGGTCTTGGGTCAGTTTCACAACAGATGATTTTGCTGGTGATAATTTTTACCATATAGGAATGACATGTATTAAAGATGGGAGTTACTTAACTTTCGAATCTATAAAGACAAAAATACAAAGTGACTATGACAATTCCTCAGTCAAAGAATTTAATGGTTTCACGATCAATCCCCCGACTTTCGAAACCATAAAGCTGTGGGGTGAGGATGTCTTGAAAGTGAATTCTCATAGCTTTCAAGGCTATCAAACAAGTTACTATGTAATAAAGAATGGGGTTACCTACTACATAGCTCCGATTAATGGAACAATCGATAGTTCGGTAAGAGCACAGGTTGAAGAGACCCAACTGGAGATCTTCAACAATTTAAAGTTTAATTAGAAGTACCTAGGAAGTTACCCGCTAGCTTGATTAGCTCTTCGCGCTGGTTGAGCAGCGGGTCTTCGATGACTTGGTCGAGAAGATGCGACATGATTTCGCCGATCTTCGGGCCAGGGGCCAATTTGAAGATTTCCATCAGATCCTGGCCCGAGATATCCAGGTCGGTCACCTTGAGCGCCATATCTTTAGCTCGGACCTCAGCGATTCGCTCCGAGAGCACATCGAGTTCATGTGGGTTGAATTCGCTCTTTGGGTTGGAGGTGGCATCGGCAATGCGGAGTTTCATCAACTGGTCGATCGCATCTTCGCCACCCACGTTTACGATTAACCTGCGAATCGCCGCATCGCTCCACCCACCTTGCGCTTTGCGCGTTTGAGATTCCAAGATCTGTTTTTTAATTTCTTCTTTATCTGCATCTTTGAACTTTAACTTTGTACCCTGCTCTTTGCGCCAATCTGCCGAAGGGTAATAGAACATGTGCCAACGTACAAGTGTGGAAACGCGGTCGATCTCGGCATTGGAGAATTTCATTCTGGTCATGATCTCCCGGGTCATTTCAGCACCTAGCATGTCATGGCCGTAGAAGTGTACGCCAAACTCATCCTGGCTGAAGGTACGTGGCTTAGCGATGTCATGGAATAGCGCGGCTAATTTAACTTCGTCTTCTGCGCAGTCAACTGTTTTGAGAATATGGTCGAATACAGCATCCACATGAAATTGGGGTTGGGTGATGTCTACACCTTCCAAAAGTTCTGGAATTATTAACTGTAGAATACCGCTGTCGCGTAGCAGGTACAGTCCTTTGGACGGCTTGGGAGACTTCAAAAGTAGTTTCATCAGCTCATCGCGCAGGCGCTCCATCGACACCATCTTGGTAATATGATTCGTCTCGCGCATTGCGCTAAATGTTTCTGGTTCAATTTCAAAGCCGAGTTGAGATGCTAGGCGGCAACCTCGCATTGGGCGTAGTCCGTCTTCGCTGAAGCGTTCAACGGGGTTGCCGACAGCGCGGATTATCTTGGCCTCCAGGTCTTTCATTCCTCCAAAGGGATCGATCACCAGGTCGGCCACGCTGCGGTAGGGGGCCACCGACTCGGGCCAGTCGACCGAGGCGTCCTCGATGGGCGTGCTCGCCTCGTCGACGAAGAGCTGCAGCTGCAGCCGCCAGATCAGCGGCCCGCCCGCCAGCCGCGCCAGC
>JAEUSD010000036.1 GCA_016788825.1 Candidatus Doudnabacteria bacterium
ATCTTTGGAATACTTGTCGATAAAGGCGTAGCTGGCAACTTTTACTGCTTCCAAATCCGCTTGGACTTGAGCCTCATCTCCAGAGAATAAGCTACTTAAGTCCCAAGTATATTTATCGTCAATCTTTTGCATGGTCACAAGGATTTCTTGTAGGCGGCAATTTGTTTTTCAAGTTGACCAAATTCTGACTCAGATAAGAATATGGTTGGGATGCCACGTCCTAGCTTTACTTTGATAATTGTTTTCCAAGCATTCCAAAAACCAAAGACTCCAACTCGGAAATAGTTTGTCTTTTCTGATTCAAATTTCTTTGCAACCATGTGTTTGCCACTCACGATAACCTCACCTTTATCAGGAAGTATTGTAAATGTTTGCTTTGATTTTAAATACATCCTTACAGCCGCAAACACAGCAAATATACCCCAGATGAAAGCAAAACCTACGACAAAAACAAAAACATCGCTTACCCCTACGTTAAGGGACAAAGAGGCTATGCTTGTGTTGTACCTAGATCGGATAAATAGCTCAACCAACAATACAGTAACGAATAACTCTACAGCTTGCAAAGCAAAAGCCTTTGCTAATCTGGTACTTGTAACTTTGTGATTCACAACGATCCCCTTTTCCATTGCTCAGATTATAACAACTTTTAGATACTACCTCGCATAAACAAATCAGCAACCAGTTGCAACAACGTTACACCTGCTAGAAGTATCAAGAATACAACAGCTAGTTGTGCAACAGGCAACAGTCTACGCAACCATTTGTTTTTTACTTTGCTGAAATTGATTACATCCAGACCCAGCTTACGGTAGCTTACCAAATGGTTGGCGGTAATTATGGCCAGGGCAATCCACCAAGTAGCAACTAATAAAGTATTTACCCTCATGACCAAAGCCATCAATGGGACAGTCAAGATAACAGGGAGCAAAGACAAATAGAAGAAATTGCTTTTCTTATCCTTAAGTTCTTGCTTAGCTCTCTGCCAAGTAAACCGAATAGCACTAATTGTAACTACTAAGTATCCGGCCAATCCTATCACTCCCTGTGAGCGGAGAATTTCCAAAAATGTATTGGCTACACTACTACCCTGTACACCGATTCCAAATAATATGGATTGGGCACTGGTGGCGGCGCTGGTAACCTGGTTGATCAAGGGTCTAAACGCCATAGCGCCGCCCACGATGTCTACACGGTCTACAAAGATATAAGCCAAAACCCCAACAGACCACACTACCAACCCCGCAGCAAATATCACAGCCGTTGTTTCTTTCACATACTTCTGTACCTCTAGCTCACCGCGAAGCACTTCCCGAATGTGCGAAATTGCGTAATCAAATTGCTTCTTCCATGCTGGAGCAGAATTTCGCACATACCACCCAAACAAAACAGCCAAAACCAACACAGATACCAGTTTGGTCCACAAGACGTTTGCCAAATGCAAACTTAAGAACCCGGCGATAAGCACACTAGCTAAAACCCCCAATTTCACGAGTCCACGACCAGGTCTGAATAGGAATACAACTAGGCCAAATGGCACCCAAACTTCAGCCAAAAGTAATAAAGCGTTTAGCTGCGGGCTGAGCAAATTGTCCAAACTAAACACCAGTAACCCGCCCAAGACCACCATAACCGCAGCTATACTCACGATTAGCCCACGGGTAAACAAAGTGACACGATTGCGGTTATTCACAAATGAATTGAAGAAATAATACACCGAGATAAACGCAATCACCCCAATCGCAGCCGTGAAGCGTGCACCGGCTACGCCGAAGGTATTTCTTGGGCTGCCAGGATTTAGGAAGTCAGCTGGTGACAACAAGAAAGCAGTTGTGGTCAGCAACGCAAACAGCAGTACAGGGATAAACAAAGGTGGGTCGATCACAAATTTGCTTCCAGCAAGCGCAAACATTACCCCCCAGCAGGCTAGCATGATTACCACTGCCACAAGTAGAGTGTAGATATTTGCAGAGTCGTATCCGGAAAAGCTAAGTACCTGCCAAGGCAAGAGCACGGAAGCTATCAGGGCTATCGCGAAACCTAATCTATTTGCCCAAGTGGCAAACAAAGACCACCTCCATTTACCGAAGTCGTAAAAATCCTGCAAATTGAGCTTCAGTTCGTATCCTCCTAGCTTCACAACATACTTTTTCATAGATGTTTATTAATAACTAAATCAGCAGCTTGCAAAGTCTAACCAAAAACTACTACAACTGACAATAGTCTTCTTGGAAATGTTATATAATCTACCCATGCAACTGATTTCAGGGAAACTGATCGCGAGTAAAATTGAAGCAGGTTTGGTACAGGGAGGGAGTATGCAAAAAGTCTTGGCGATCGTCAGGGCGAATGCCGATTCCGCTAGCGCTAAGTATGTAGAGCTGAAGATCGCCAAAGCAAATAAATTGGGGATTTCCACTAAGTTGATTGAATTTCCCGATACAACAACAAAAGATGAGGTTACTGCAGCAATCAACAAGTTAAATTTGGACCCCACTGTAACCGGGGTTTTAGTACAGTTACCTTTGTTTCCAAACCTTGAAGGATTCCGCGGAGAAATTTTGAATACAATTGCTCCGGAAAAAGATGTCGACGGGCTGACAGCTGTAAACCAAGGACGACTACAACTAGGAGAGAGTGCTTTTGTGCCGGCCACTGTGGGCGCCGTAATCGAAAGTTTGCGTTTCAGCCAGTGGCCGGATGATTACGATTTCGGAGGTCATGAGGCGGAGTTTGCAAATTGGCTTAAAGGTAAAAATGTTGTAGTTATCAATCACTCTGCTCTCATCGGTCGCCCTTTAGCTGATATTTTGTTGAACTATGGCTGTACGGTTTCTGTATGTCATGAATTTACCCAAAATTTGAAGGCTTTAACGACGCAAGCAGATATTGTTGTCACAGCAACTGGGAAGACCCAACTCTTTGACCACAATTTCTTCAAAACTGGGGCCGTGCTGGTAGACTGCACAAGTGTGACGACTCCCCACGGCCCCACAGGAGACATCATTCTCTCCCCAGAGCTCGAAGCCAAGGTCGCTTGGCTTACGCCAGTTCCTGGCGGCATCGGGCCTGTGACCATTGCATATTTGTTGAGAAACTTTGCAGCAGGAGTTAACTGATTTCTTCCTCTTCCCCAAACTCATAGTCCGGGTTCCACAGCATTGAAACATAACCTCGAGAGCAGTTTTGAAACCTTGTAATTCCAATTTGCTTAAGCAACTCTCTAATCTTTGCCTTCCCCTCTTCCACAGTAATATCGTTTTCTTTGATTTCAATTTCTACGAAATTACCTAAGCCCTCCACTGTATCTAGCTCGATCTCGAAGTTTTTGTATGCATAGCTTTTCCTGGTTTTCTCTACTTTAGTTAAATCTGTAAAACCAAGCGTTTTAAATAGCTTGAGCGATTCTTCGCCATCGCTGACAGTGAATTCTATTTCATCTAGGTTTTTAGATTTTGTTGACTTTGGATCTACTTCAAATATTTTCAGGCAAACCGAATCACCTTTGTCGGAGAACCTCACGCGGAAATAGTTAGCTGCATCTTTATACCCGAGCTCAGATTGGAAAAAGAATGTCTTATCTGGGTTATCTAGGTAGTATTCAAGCTGGTGCTTCTCCCCTTTAGCTTCCGCATTTTGCTTCAACCACTTGGTCAGCTTTTCAGCACTTGCCGCATCTATCTTTATCTTAAGTTCGATTTCGATCATTTACTTTTGCGCTGAAATAAGACAGTCAAAGTTTAGCAGGTCGTCTACGCCCGCTGGGCAGGGACCCCATTCGCGCCGCATGTAGAAGTTCATAGCTGGTGTTTTGACAGCTGAGTCGAGGATATCGCTAGGCAGATTATTAGCACTCGTAAGCGTCCAGGCTACCGTGATAAATAAATATATAGCTGCCAGAAAGCTGACGAGAAAAGCATAAACTTTTTTTGAATTGGGTGACTCGGGAAGTTTCCCGCCAAATGCTTCGAAGAAGAAAGGTGAAAGCCATAGGGAAATGCCCACACCGAACAGTGCGCCGGTGATGAAGCGAACAAAGTTACTGGCGATGTATACCGGCGCTCCTGTCACGCCCTGGATTTGCACTCCCAGCATCGTGGCGATGGTTTGGATTCCTCCATCCAGGGCGATTGGGATCACAAACGGCACCAGCCAATACCACCGAAGCGGCCTCAGGCGCGGGGCTACAAACGCTACCGCCGCCATCCCTAGCCAGATCCCTGTGTCCCGCGCGCACCAA
>JAEUSD010000037.1 GCA_016788825.1 Candidatus Doudnabacteria bacterium
TGCTGATGGGACTACTCAAACCCGACTCAGGGCGTATAGAGATCTTTGGAGAAGTCATGGAAGGGCTTACACATTTCGCAAAAGTCTATAGCCAGATCGGGTTCTTGCCTTCAGAGCCATCATATTACAACCAGCTGACGGCCAGACAGATGTTTTCTTACGCTCAGAATCTGCATGTTCTGGCAGAAGAGAACCGCGAGATCACAGATGCATATTCTGAGCGGCTCAAGCTAGATCAAGATAAGCAGATAGCCAAAATGTCCCTTGGGAACAAAAGGAAGGTAGGAATTATCTTGTCCCTCATTGCCAACCCTAAACTGATCGTGATGGATGAGCCCACATCCGGGCTCGACCCGCTCATCCAGCACGAAGTGCTGGACATTTTAGAAGAACGAGCCCGGGAAGGAAGTGGCATCCTACTATCATCTCACAACCTACCGGAAATAGAGTCCATTTGTGACAGGCTAATGGTGATCAAAGATGCCCATATTGTTTTCACTGGTACAGTTAGCCAGATCCGCGCAAAGAAGCAAAAGCGTATAACGTTTGAGATCCAAAACGAAAGCCAGTTAAGTAAGCTGCTCAAAGGGATCAAGGTCGCGGAGTTAGATCAGAATTCAAATTTCGTCACCTTACTCACAGGAGAACCGGAGGAATTAATCCCCAACTTACTTAGCGAAAAGATATATGACTTTACAGTTGAAAACCCTACATTAGAGGAGATGTTTATTAGCTATTACAAATGATCCAACACCCGCTTTTCGCCATAATTAAATTTGAGTTTGTAAGCAAGTTCAAAGGGATGCTCGCCTGGGTAATCTTCTGGTCGCTTTTCATCCTGCTCATCGTCGGATTTTATGATAGTCTTGCTACAAATACACAAGAATTGGAAAAGCTATTAACAACGCTACCACCCCAATTGTTGAAGGCTTTTAGTATTGATGTGGCATCGCTCTCCACAATCGAAGGCATGCTGAACTCCAGATTCACCACATTTTCCATCATCGTAGGAGGAATCTGGGCAGGATGGCTTGGTGTCCAAGCCATCGGCCGCGATGCCTCGAGAGGAACCCTGGTGTGGCTAGCCACCCAACCCATTAGCCGCAGAGCGATCTACCTCGCAAAGCTCGGAACCACCATAATCTGGGTTATTATTGTGAATGCTATCCTGATGTTTGTATCTGCAGTACAGATCGACATACTCACCTCGGTGACATCAGTCCCTATCGAATTCTTGATTAGTCTTGGGATAGGCTTAAGTGTTTACTACGTCGTATTAGTCTCTCTTGGAAATCTTGGTGCTTTGCTGTGGGGAGAAGAGAAAGGGAGATACCTGGCTATTTTGGTAGTCATGGTCAGCTACCTAATGAATATTGTAAGGGTCTTTGAAGGGGTTCCGGAATTTGTTAAGTACCTAACTCTAAACTTCTACTTCGACCCCGAAACTCTTTCCAAAACAGGAATCTTAGGGAACGAGGTCTGGCTACTAGTTCTACTAGCCACCATATTTACCATCGTAGGCATTCCTATCTTCGCCCGAAAAGACATCGGGGACTAAGAGGTTACGCGAATGTATCATTCCCGAGAAGCAAACGCTCATCCTTCCTAAAAACAAGTGCGTAGACATTGATTATTGCTAGGTAGTGCAGTGGCCAACCTAGCAGACCAAGAATAGGCATCGAGAAAATTACTGTCTCTTGTCCGGGGAAGTTTATATACTTCCAGAGCAATAGAGGCCCGTTTTGGCTCTCCATCAGTGCCAAGACAATAAAAGAAGACAGCAGTACCGCCAAAACGGGCACAAAGTACCCATGCAGCACAGTCCGTAAGACCGAAACTGCCCGTCTTCTATAGAGCCAGTATTCGGTCGTAAAGAAAATTGTCATAAACAACAGTACAGCACCGACAAAGCTTTTTGTACTATCCAATACGATTTCTGTATTAATACTAAAAACATATCCACCCAGACTAGAGTAATTCGAGAGTAAGATATACACACCTGGGATAAAGGTCGTACACCCAATGATAAACAGAACCGTAAATAGAACCCTTTCGAACTTACGAGGTGGACCAATATTCTTTCTCCCTTTTATCAGATAATCCAGTACCGTCTTTGCCGCCAAGTAACTCTCCACAAGAGTTAGGTAATACACTGCAAAACCCACAACAAATATAAGAAGGTAGAAAGTGTTACTCCAAAAAGGGTATATCCAAAATTTCCCTAACCACTGTACTGTACCGTCAAGCAATACACCTCCCAAAAGTCCCACAATAAAAAGCCGTCTCTTAGTTCGAAAGTTCTTGTATATTTCAGTTTTTAAACTGTAGCCGTGAAACTTGAAAGTAATAAACTCGCTGGTATCTATTACTGCCAAGTAAAACAGTGCTGCCCCTGAAAGAACAACAAAATGCGATCGGTGCGCAGGGTCTACAAGGTAAGGGTAGTAAGATAGAACGAAAGCTACGATCCCTCTTAATAAGGTTGAGTACGGGTACTTGTAAAGAGAACTGAGTTTGAGCATGAAAAGACTACAACAGTCTATATCAAACCAGTCACGTTGAGAATATTGCTATCTCTTATTCCCAAGGACTCATCAGCTGTAAGTAGTTTCATCTGGTTAAATTATCTTTTAGACGCGTTTATCGCCGGCCAGCCAGTCCCGGGTGGGAATGGGACGTATTGGTTAACCTTGGGCAGGCATCCTCATTATTTCAAGTTTAAACCGACTGCTTCGCGAATCATTTCTTTGAGCGCGGCTTCGTTTATTTCATCACCTTCATGGAAGTCAATTGAACGATGCTGCTTGGAAGTGAATCCATTGTTTATCATTTTGTGCGGGTCACTCAACAAAGCCCCTTTGAAGAAGTTGATCTTCACAGCTTCTCGGAAAGCGCTGACAGCACAGACTAACCCATCTCTCAGCCATACTGCTGTATCCCATTTCCATTCTTCCGAAAGCTCGGGGTCGGCCTCATTCACAATCTTGCGCAATTTGGCATAAACTTCCCCTCGCCAACCGCCAGTTTCGGCGATCCGATTGTCTATTAACTCTGCTGCAGGTTTCATTTTCATAGCCATAGTTTAAGGTTTTAGGCTTTGTTTATCAAGGCGATGCCTTCCAATAGGTAGCTAATCTAGCGAAAGGCCTCGCTCTGCAACTTATACAGCTTCGAGTAAACCCCAGCTAGCTCCATTAGATCTGAGTGACTACCATGTTCAACTATTTCTCCCTTCTCCAACACAATAATCTGATCCGCCAGTTTTATGTTTGAAAATTTGTGCGAAATTATCAACGCGGTCTGCGACTTCATCTTTGTAAACACATTGTGCAAAATCTTTTGTTCAGTCGCAGCATCGATCGCCGAAGTTGGCTCATCTAATATGAGGACCTTACTTTGCCCATAGAGGCTCCGCGCAATCGCCAACTTCTGCCACTGCCCACCAGAAAGGTCCACACCCCCAGCAAAGAATTTACCCAGCATCGTTTCCTTTCCTTTGGGCAAGTCTTCCACATCAGCTTCCAACTCAGCCGACTTAATAGCCGTATCAAGAGAGTCCTTGTTTGGCTTGGAAATGTAATCGCCCAGCTCGATGTTTTCACTAAAGCTCATATAATATTTGGGGACTTCCTGCACTAGGTAGCTGATCTGACGCCTCCACCATTCAGTATCAATGTCTTCTAGGTCAACATCGTTTACATAGATCTTACCTGAGTGAGGCTGATAGTATTTCGCTAACAGCTTTACCAGCGTACTCTTGCCTGAACCATTGTGACCAATTACGGCGAGTTTCTCACCGGGTGGCAACTTGAACGAGATGTTTCTCAGGGCCGGCGAACGCCGGCCCTGGTATGTAAAGCTCACGTCTTTGAATTCAATCGTCAGCCCGATATC
>JAEUSD010000038.1 GCA_016788825.1 Candidatus Doudnabacteria bacterium
ATGTGCCTGGTTGTCGTGATGTTGTACAGGATGGGGTTAATGGATTGCTGGTGCCGCTTAATGATGCGAATGCACTGGCTTCTGCGTTGGTTAGATTAATTATGGATCCATTGTTGAGGAGTAAAATGAGCAAACAGGCTCGAATCTTAGCCGAACAGCGTTTTGCGTCCAAGCGCATTATTGTCGAAACTCAAAAACTTTATTTGGAATTGTTGAATAGTGGATAAATGTCTTAATGTAGCCGGGCTTACGATGAAATATCATTCCCAGCCTTGTGCAGAATTCCGTAAAGCAACCTCATGAACATCTCATTTTTCATCCTTGCAATTAGCATCCTGATAGTTATGGTTATGGGATACCCAGCAGTACTTTTGGCGAAGAGATTAAATCTAATGGATGTTCCAGGATCGGCTCCTCACAAGGTACATGCTGTCCCCACTCCGTTGGCAGGAGGTATTTTACTGATATTTACACTCTTTACATTGATACTTATTTTTCATAAATGGCTTACCCATGAAATATATATTGTGTTTGCGGGAGCGGGGTTGATTTTTATTTTTGGGCTCTGGGATGACTATAAAGGGTTGTCTGCATGGCCTAAATTGGCTGGTCAGCTTATTGCTGCATGTGTTCTGATATTATCGGGTGTTCAAGTTCGTTTCCTGACAGTCCTGTTTGAAGCATGGCATATTTCGCCATTGATTGCTCAGTTATTGAATATTGCCATCACACTATTCTGGTTAATTGGAATTACCAATGCAATGAACATGATAGACAGCATGGATGGAATTGTGGCTGGTCTTGGGGGAATTGCCTTTGCCTGTTTTCTTGGTGCAGCAACGCTGGCGGGGCAAACAGCCCTTTCAATTTGGTCTGCCGGTATGGTGGGGATATGTATTGGTTTATATTTTTGGAATAAAACATCATTCAATAAACTTTTTCTCGGGGACTCTGGAGCACAGACCATTGGATTTTTACTCGCCTCTTTTGGCATCATGTATAATCCTCTTAATCGCAGCCCTGAGTCTTCTTGGATCGTTCCGATTATGTTATTAGGTACTCCGATTTTCGACACTACACTTGTAGTTTTTTCCCGCCTTAGGAGAAGACAGGTGGTGGGAAGCGGTAGACGAGACCATACCTATCATCGATTGATTGCTTTGGGACTTTCTCCAGGGTTTGCTGTACTCATAACTCACCTTGTAGCTTTTATCATAAGTTTTCTGGCTTTTTTAACTCTTTATCTCCCACCTTTTGTTGCTATGCTGTTCTTTTTACTAACCATAGTGCTCGGCGGGATTGGTCTATTATGGCTGGAGAGGAAGCCATCTCTTGATACTGAACTCGAAGGAAAAAATGGTTAACAAAATCTCTTCATATCTCCGTCAATGGCGGCAGCCACATATCCTGCCAGTTTTCTATTCTCTTTTTTTAGCGTTTGGAGAGTTAGTTGCACTTTTTTCTGTTTTAAGTTCACGTTCGGAGGGGAAAAGAGCTTTTTTTCTTGGGTATTCACTTGAGAAGATATTGCTTGGCACAGGACTTATTTTATTATTCCTGTGGTTCATGATGGTGATTGTAAAGCTGATTCGGCGGCCAGATTGGTCCCGCTACTTATGGGAAAAAGTATTTAAGAATGAAACCATGATTGCAGCGGTTTTATGGGGAGCCGCCATCGGTTTTCTTGTCTGTTGGATAGCCTTGTTTTTGCCGTACTATCGATTAGGAAAGCTGGCTGAGTATGTTGCCCAGCTGAAGCCTGTCATCATCTGGCTGGCAGTTGCCGGCGTCGTTACGATCCTTTTGGTTATGTTTGAAAACGGGAAAGAGTCGATCCGGTCGATTGTCTTGAACAACAAAACGGCTGTATGGATGGCGTCCATAATTTTTGGATTGTTTGTTTTTGCAGGTGTATTGGTTTTTTATACAGGAATTGGTGTTCGTTATCCCGGGGATTACTGGTATGGCACGGGAGTGCCGGTGTTGGGATTGCAGATTCTTTTTTCATTGTTAACTGGCGTATTTCTGAGTTGGTTTGAATCTAAATGGAAGGTAAAATTCACATTTAAGGTCGATATACAGATATGTTTGGTATTATGGCTTGTGACCTCCTGGTTATGGGCGCAACAGCCCATGCTGCCAAATTACTTTATGCCGGACACGGCTGGTAATATAATGTATCCTTATTCAGATAGCGCTACTTTTGATCTGAATAGCCAGTTTGCACTTATTGGGCAGGGACTTTTTAATAGCCAATTCTTTGACCGTTCTCTATACAGCGCATTTTTAACGTACCTTCACATGGTTTTCGGCCAGAATTTTGAGCAACTCTTAACTGCGCAGTCGATTGTCTATGCAGTTTTCCCGGTAATCATTTACTTGTTAATGAAGGAGCTTCATACTCGTGCTTTGGGCATATCTGCAGCTGTATTGATTTTATTGCGCGGGGTAAATTCGCTGATTTCTGCCACCTGGATTGACCTCGCTAGTCCCAAGATGATATTGACGGATTTTCCAACTGCAATCGGCGTAGCCTTGTTTGTATTGTTTGTTATTAAGTGGTTAAAGGAACCTTATAAGATTAACTTCGCGGTATGGGCTGGCGGCTTGATTGGCTTGACTTTAATGCTGCGTACTCACGTTCTTTTGCTTGTGCCATTTACAATAGCGTATGTCCTGCTGGCAGGTATTAAAATTCGTTTGAATTATCGGATTATTGCTTCCCTGGCATTGATAATCGGAATGCTTACAGCAACCACGCCTTGGGAAATACGGAACTATTCGAATGGTTTGCCTATATTCTATATGTACTATGCGCGCATCCAGTTGGTATTAAGAGGGCGTTACGGTATCAATGGAGATACCTATGCCCCGCCCCGCCATCTTTCTGTAGTTTCAAATAATCGACTTGCTTATGCTAGGAACTCATCTGGTGGATTTATGCCGGAGCAAACTTCGACTTCGGCTAAAATGCTGGAGGAATGTTCCTCATATTTTTGCATGATTACTAATCAGGTGTTTCACAATTTGATTACATCCGTGCTTTTTCTGCCCACTTCTTTAGAATTTGACAACTTGTGGAATGTCATAAAGGAAGGCCCGCCTTTCTGGAGGGCGAGTTGGACAGGAGGCGGGGTGGGCATCCCTGAAGGCATTTTAATAAGCATAAATCTGGCATTGATCTCACTGGGCATGGGGTTATTATGGGAGCGTAATAAATTAATTGGTCTGCTGCCTTTTGTGATCTATTTGACATATATTTTATCCAATGCTCTTGCACTTACATCAGGAGGTCGCTATATCGTCCCGGTGGACTGGATAATATGCATCTATTATTTTGTAGGTTTGTTTCAAATTACTTCATGGGTGTTTCGAAGGGCTGGAATTAATCCTCATTTTTGGGCCGATAAGGTAGAAGATAATATCACGGTGCCTGCTTTATATCCTGTAAAATACTTCAATGTTTTTTCAGCATTAATTATCGTGTTTATGATTGGCTCGTTGGTTCCCGTTGCTGAGATGCCGTTTGAGCGACGGTACAAGGTTAATACTTCCGAAGAAAC
>JAEUSD010000039.1 GCA_016788825.1 Candidatus Doudnabacteria bacterium
TAGACTCCTTGTATCTGTAATCTTTAAATATCCCAATTTATTGGGAGAAGGATTTGAAATGAAGAAGAGTGTTTTGATCGTTGTTTTGTCACTACTGCTATCTGTTTTGAACACGTTGCAGTTTCTGATTGATCTTCCAGGCAGTGATTTTGCGTGGGTAGCTGGGTTCATGCCACTTTTGCTTGTTTCTTGGTTTCTTGTTTCAGAAACTAGCATGAAGTGGTTGGTTTTTTTGTACACTATTCATTGCCTTGAGTTGTTGTTTCTTGAGGTGGTGACTGGTGGGCTGTATCCAGTGGTGGGGTGGCAATTCTACATTCCACTCTTGAAGTATTTGTATGATCGACGGGGCTTTAAATCTCAGTCCAGGGCTTTTGAAGCGCGTGATGCTGGGGAGCGTGAAGTTAGCCTTGCGCTACCTGTTGCTCCTCCCCCAGCTGCGGAAATGAGCGTGTCAGCTGTCGAAGTAACCGCTGCGCCTGCTTCTGTCGTTGATGGCACGAGTGAAGGTGGGTTGAGCGTGCGGGTCGAAAGACTCATGAGAGCAATGGGCCAGCTTACAGTCGAGAAATATGCTGCGGCTAATTTGACACACGTTGTTGATATGATCACTAGTGTTTGTGAGTCATTGATACTGGACCCATCTGAAATGGTGAGTAGGCTTCAAGTAATGTCAGACACGGTCTCTGGACTTGTGTCTACACCCATGAAGCAAATGCAATGGGATCTATACAAGGACTGGGTTGAGTTGGCATTGAGATCTGTAACCAACTCTGCCTATAGCATTGAAACTGTGCGATCAGTCGTTGTTTTGCTCAAAAATGCAAATCAACAATACGTGGAGGATAAGTACGTGCTGATGCGCGTATGTAAGGTGTTTGAAGTTCTTCTAGATCTCGATTTAAATGTAGCGGATATGTGCAACCTTTTGACAGCTGCGTTTGCGAAGTTTGCTGGCAAATATGCTGGAATTCAGTTCCTTTTACCAGGTAGTGGCAGGTGCTTTTTGAGTGACTTTATGGAGTATGCGACGAATTGGAAAAGGGAGGGAGGATTGCAAGACGTTGCTTGAAAAGATCTGATACATTATCAAGGGGGTTTCCCCTTGATTTTTTTTGCGTGAGTGATACAGTATCCTCACTGTTAACTTCTTCGAAAGTGAGTTCTTCTCAAACTTCGAGGTAACAACTTCATTTTTCTTGTTTTTTGTCCTCAGAATCTCTTTTGTGGAGAAGAAATAAGGCATGACCTTTGACAGTTTAAGATACAGCTAGGAAGTGCGGACCAACGTGCAAAAAGTCATAGCACGTATGAGTCACTTATTTGAGGGTTTGATCCTGGCCCAGGACGAACGCTGGCGGCGTGCCTTAGGCATGCAAGTGGAACGGTTTTGTAGCAATACAAAACAGTCGCGAACGGCTGAGTAATACGTAAGAATTTACCTCTTGGTGGGGAACAGCTCGCCGAAAGGCGGGGTAATACCGCATAAGATCGTAAGATGAAAGTCGCAAGACGCCGAGAGAGAAGCTTACGGCCCATCAGCTAGTTGGTAGGGTAATTGCCTACCAAGGCTACGACGGGTAGGGGGTGTGAGAGCACGGCCCCCCAGAATGGCACTGAGATACGGGCCATACACCTACGGGTGGCAGCAACCGGGAATTGTACGCAATGGACGAAAGTCTGACGTCGCGACGCCGCGTGGAGGATGAAGGCTTACGAGTCGTAAACTCCTTTTGCCACAAGTGAGAACTTGTGGAGAATAAGTACTTGCTAACTCTGTGCCAGCAGCAGCGGTAATACAGAGAGTACAAGCGTTGTCCGGAATTATTGGGCGTAAAGCGTTTCGCAGGTGTCTATCTAAGTTATGGTTGAAAGACCGGGGCTCAACCCCGGGAACGGCCGTAATACTAGGTGGATTGAGTGGTATCGGGGCTATTGGAACTGTCGGTGTAGGGGTGAAATCCGTTGATATCGACAGGAACTCCGAGGGCGTAGGCAGATAGCTAGGTACCTACTGACACTCATGAACGAAAGCTCGGGTAGCGAAAGGGATGGAATAAAATCTAGTCCCCTTGCCAAGTAATTGGCAATGTTAAATTTGGCTATATCGGTGAACATCCTTATTAGATTAAGGACAATACCGAGGTAACCTAAATTACCTTAAAGTGGTTTTCACTAAAATGAAAGGAAAACATAGATGGCAACTCGATCAGACATACTTTTAGATGTTGAAGGAAACATCGAGAAAGCTTTGGAACAAGTCATGCAATACTACCTTCATGATTTAATAGAAGATTCCATAGATGGATCTGGGTTCGATTGCGACATTTTAGACGTCTTTGAAAAAGTTCGAGAAGATGTCAAAGCGCGATTCGAAGAACTTCGAAAGAAGTATGAAGGACAGTAAGTCATTATTTGGTAGGGAGTAGAAGCCTGTAAAGGCAAGTATTCCCAACCACTTTAAGGTAATTTAGGACACCGTAGAGACTACACGCCGAACTCCTGCTTTGCAGGATGATGATATAGTCCGATCTTCATAGAAATATGAAGCACAATTAAGAAATTAATTGTCGCCGTGAAAGCGGTAATAATTTCAATAACTACAGATTGAAAAAAGTAACAAGAAGTAGAGACCCCTGTAGTCCGAGCCCTAAACATTGCTCGCTAGCTTTTCCTCACTATGTGGGGAGGGGCGTAAGCTAACGCGTGAAGCGAGCCGCCTGGGGAGTACGATCGCAAGATTAAAACTCAAAGGAATTGACGGGGACCTGCACAACCAGCGGAGCATGTGGTTTAATTCGAGACGAACCGAAGAACCTTACCCAGACTTGACATGGTACCGTTTAGTCAGCCAGAGATGGCAGATGATCCACCAGAAATGTTGGATGGTATCACAGGTGTTGCATGGCTAGTCCAATACTTGGATGATGGCCCCCATTGCAGTAATGCAGTGAGGAAAAATCGGCTCATAACGGTGAAGCCCTACTTGATATTCGGATAATGTTCGCATTATCATTAAATATTAAAGGGTAATACCGTGGGAAGCTTAAGTTTACAGACAAACAAAGACTTTTATTTTCTAGGTCTTTGGTTGGCTGATGGTTATTGGAGGTCAAGCTCAATTGGAATCACTTCTATAAATTTGAAAACTCTTGCCTTTGCCAAAGAGTACTTGTCCTACAAGTCTCCAAAACATAGCGTAAAGATTTTCACCTATTATCCTGATAATTCTAAAAGTTTTTAAGGGAAAAAATATTGCATCTCATGTCTACATAAACTCTAGAGTATTGACTCGTTTTTTTATGAAGTACAAAAAATGCGAAATTAAAATACCATTAAATAGAATACCTGC
>JAEUSD010000003.1 GCA_016788825.1 Candidatus Doudnabacteria bacterium
GGTCCCGACTCCGTCGGGACCTCCTCTGGCGTCTCTTGGGCCAGCGTTAAATGTTCCCGCAAGCCAGTCATATCTTCTTGGCTGGCCCATATATGCTGCTGGTTTCCGTAAATCACAATGAAGGTGAGTACTGGTATTAATCCTAGTACTATTGGACGTACAAATTTGCGCAGCCATTCTTTCCGAGCGTAGTTTTGGAACTGATGGGCGTCTGGTTTCTCTTTTATTCTCCTCGACAAAAAAAGCATATGTTGGTAACTTTTAATGTTATGAAAGTCCTGAAACATATTCTATCCAAAACTAGCCCCTTGTGGATAGTGGTTATAGTTTTTTTTAGTTTGTTTCCACAGACTGTATTAGCTCAACAGCTCACACCAACTGTAACTATGGAGGTCGATGTCGGTGACGATCTAAATTCACGAGTGAAATTCACCTATACGTATACAAACCCTGGGCGTGATGTAGTGAAATACATAAGCATTCCGAGCTATTACACCCCCAAAGGAGACATTCGAGTCGAGTTTGCCGGAAGCGTAATTGCTCCGGCGTCTTATGCAGAGGGGATTCTGCGTATTGACCTCGGTCTGAGTGCAATTGCTCCTGGTCAAGCTGGCGTGATAGTGGTTTCGTTTGATACAAGCGAGTTTGTAGTAGGTGCAGATGGTATCTATACAGCAGTATTGCCAGCATTTAGCGCTGAGGTAGAGTTAGGTTATGACATTGCAGTGAGATTTTCTCAAACCCTAGGAAGGGAGTTCAAATATGCTTCTTTTGCTGATCAAAAAGTTTCGGAGATAGAACTCCGAGGCCGTGTCTCAAATTACGGCTGGATAGTTTGGTCAGACAACGATATATTCGTAGATCTTACTCAAACTGTCACACTGGGAAAGCAAATCCCAGATATGCTACCTCTTCCGCGCAACGTGGATGGTCAAGTTGTCTTATTTAATCAGTTGGCAGGTCTGAAGGGAGTGATTGCAGATAAGCATGAAAATTGGTGGTTGCTCACAAATCGTTCAGAGTTTGAAGATGTTGTCTACGGGTTTAGGGTACATAACTTTGAGGTGCCCCAACGCAATATTATTGCCAGCAGCCCAACGGCTCTACCTCTTCCCGATGAATTGAATACTCATGTCGAAGGTAAGTCGCTATCGCAGAAACTAGATTTAATTTTGGAGTATTTACGTCAAAACTACACTTTGCTAAATAGTGAGCAGTCGCAGCTTGGTGCTGTAACTACAGAACTTACCCTTCCAGATTCGGACTTACTCAATCCACTTGACGCAAATATTCTACTCGCTAGGATGCTCCAGGGGGTGGGGGTGCAGTCGCATATTGAGTACGGGTATTATCTAAATGAACATCCCCTATTGGCGAGAACTCCACTCTTGGTCCCACATACTTGGCTAGTAGTAAAAGTGGATGACAAGGTTCTTGCCTTGGATATCGAGAACTATATGAATCTCGGTTGGAACCCAAGGCATTCTTCCAGTATTTATCGTCTGGTTCAAGGAGTGTGGGGGATAGAGGATCTTCAGATGGCTAAAACTTTGACCTCTGCACATCGCAGTGTCCCTCGGCCAACACCAGCTACACACGGAGAGATACCTAATGATCATGAGCTGCGTGCAGTTTTGGAGTTTCCGGAAGAAGTTTTGGCAGGCACGTTCTTGAATGGAACCTTGAGAGTGGATAACACATCTGGCGAACCAGCAGAGATATCTGGTGTAGAGCTAAATGGGGTAGATATCACAGATTCTGTCACACTTGTCGACAGTAATTATCGAGTTCTTATCGCCCCCAAGGGGCGTACTGAGATAAAAATTCCTTGGTACGCCGGTCGTGATGCTCTAGCAAAACAATCCCAAGAATTGCGTGTGACTTTGCGGACCAAAAGTAGTTTGTTTGCCCCGCTGGTAGTGAGGACCAATACTCAGATTGTTCCCAACTATGGTCTGGTCTTTTGGTCCGCGGGAATATTCGTGGTAGTGCTACTGTTTGTGTTAATACTTGTGTTCAGACAACACCTGATAGTCTCCATCATCAAGCGCAGATACTTGAGATAGAATTAGTTGTTATTCTTGGCTACTATTCGGATTGTCTACAATCTCTATCGAGTTAGTAAAGTTGTCTCCCGAAGCTGTGATTTTGAGAATATCCTTGTCTACTTTTACCAGCTCTCGAGTCGCATTATTGTAGGCGTTTACAGTCACATTGAGACTCTTCCCCAGCTTCTGATACACGTCGCTATATGAGTAGAGGTGTTTTTGAAGTTTCTCTACCTGTTTCTGGATTTCTTTGGTTGACTCTTCGATTCTGAGTGCTCGCAATCCTTGGAGAACTGTTTGTAAGTAAGCAAAGAAGGTCGTTGGTGAAACCATGATTACACGCCGCTTGAAAGCGTATTCGATCAATCCCTCTTGATTGACGTCGATAACTCCGACCTTTTGTACGAGTAAGTCATAGTACAGCCCGTCCGCAGGGACAAACATAAAGGCGAAATCCAAGGTGCCTTCCTGCGGACGGATGTACTTGGAAGTTTCATCTATTCTTTTCATTAGGTCCTGTTTAAACTGTTTTTCCCAACGCTGACGGTCTTCCCCTGATTCTGCTGTGGATAAACGGTTGTAGTTCTCTAAGCTAAATTTGGCATCCACAGGAATATTCCCGTCGCGGGTGATTATTAGGGCGTCGACAATCTCACCGTTTTCAAACTTGAATTGAAGTTTGTAGGCGTCTGGTGGTAGTACGTTTCTCAATACTGTCTCTAGATAATATTCTCCGAGTACACCTCGCTGTTTGGGGTTGCGTAGAATGTTTTCTAGGCTTTGCAGCTGAGTAGCAAACTGTTGAATATTTTTTCCGGTTTCTGAGACTTTGGTAATTTCCTGAGTAATCAGTTTCACCTTCTCTGTGTACTCCATAAGACTTTTTTGAGAAAGGGCAAACTGCTGCTGGATAGATTGATTTGATTTGGCTAGTTGATTGTTAATAGTCTTATCCTGGTCGCGTAAGCGTTCATTTAGCTCATAAATTAGTTTATCTAGGCGGTCATTTTGTGCCTGAGTAAGCTGAGCTATTTGGCTCTGCAAGAGGGTCATACTTTCCCCGCCTGTTCCGGAGGAACGCATGAATCTAAATAACACTGCCGCAACGACCACAATAAGTATTACGAGTAAGATTGCGATAAGATCCATAAGTTGTTTCTATGATGCCATAAGTCTACCATCCACAAGCCTTTTCTGCTAACCTATACAGTAATGAGTTCTGCACAGAAACTAGTTAACAGGAGCCTTTTGCTTTTAGCCTTTGCCGCTATTCTTTTGGTGGTGTTGGTAAATTCTGGTCGCGAAGTGATGACCACTCCCAACTCTCGGGTTTCTGCCGAAACTATAAGCACTACAACCCAACCAGCTGTTCAAGAGTGGCAGGAATTGATTTTAGTTGGAATGGGGTGGAGCGCTGATGTCACCAGAATGCGCACACTTTTGAATGAGTACGCTGTAGAGAACGATTTAGCTTTTGTATTCTCGGATGCGTTGGGGGATGAAGACCTCAAAGCCAAGTACGGAATCGAGAATTTTCCAAGCCTGATTATTCGTTCTAGCGATGATTCGTTGTTTAAGATTGACGGAGTAACTTTAGAGGAAATTCAATTAATGGTCTCAAAATAGTTCTTTTGCCTTTCTCCCTGGTCGCGATTCTTTCCCATTCCCCGATCCTAGCTGTGAAAGCTCAGACAGCTTTGTCATTTCTGGTTCGCTTGGCAGTTCTGTAAGAACAATGTATTCCCATCCAAGCTCGATCAATGGTTGAACTTTGTCTAGTTCTAGTTTTGGTAGCCGGAGTATCGCCTTAAAGCCTTTTTTGTGAGCGGAGTGGAAAAGTGCTTGGATAGCTGGCAGTACTGTGTTTATGTTTTCGGTAACGGAAAGGCTTCCCAATAAGTTACGAGCGTATTTCTCCAAGTGCAAAACTATCCCGTCCACTATGTCGTTGTCTAGTTCTGCCAATTGAAATCCAAACGCGGGCCAAGATACCTCAGCGTACAATTGAGTCGATTTTGTCCTGCGAAAGCCTTGTGTGGAGAGGGCTTTCTTGAGGTTCGTCAATTCGGTAGTTGTGCGTAGCCCCGGAAGTACTAAGTCGACATTCCGTACACCGTATACACTGTATGCGCGTTTGATACTTAGGTACTCAGCCAACAAGGCTTCGGGGTATTTATTGAACCTGGCAGCGCCATCGGGCTGGTTCAGATCTTCGAAAGCATGCAAGTCGCTAAAACAATAAAATAGCGGGTTATCGCCGGCGGATTTTCCGATGATAGATAGGTCTAAGGCCACTGACTCCACAAAATCACTTAGTTTTGACTTGTCTTTGGCCACGGCCTCGGGAATTGTTTCTTTTTTGGAGATCAGTTGGGTGGCATCGATGTAGGCAGCGGAAAATCCGCCTACACTAGCCAAAAGCTCATTGTCCATGGCTGAGACCTCAAGTACTAGTTTGGTTGGTGATTCTGGGCTGGCGATTTCTCCCGTTTCTACCATCTCGTTCACCTCATTAGCCAGCTTGGAAATGTTAACTTTGGGTGTCCGCAATTTTAGTTCCGGTTTGGTACTCTTTTTCTCTGCGGGAACTTCCTGCGGTTCTTCTGCAACGACTGGTTCTGGAGTGATTACAACATTAGGGACCTTAAGGTCTGTGTGTGTAGATAAGCTGTGTAAAGGGGAGTACTGGTGGACATCAGTTATCTGTACTTTCCCCAATTCATAAGCCCAATTCACCTCCACATCAAAACCTAATTTTTTCTTCAGCTTGGCGATTATTTGGGCCAGTTGAACTACGAACGTATCATCCAGTTTTTGACGCCGACGCCATTCGGGAGAAATGTTAACCTCGAGGTAGGGGTTTTGCTCATCAGCTTTGGCTTTACGAACGTACATCTTCTCTTGAGGGGCGACATTCTTTTCCACTAGCTTGATATCGTTGGCATCTATTTTGTAAACGTCGCTATAAGCACTCAGCGTGTTGCTAATCATTAGTCCGAGCACTGCTTCGATAGTTATGAAATCCACTTCCCCGGATATGGGGTCGAGTGAATAAGCCTTCCCAGATGATTCTGCTTGGGGGCTGCGCATTACTATCACTGCCATGGACAACCCTCCTTGGTAATTCTGTTTTGCTCTATGGATTAGGGCATCAGGACTAAATAGGCTAGTCCAAATGCGTTTAACTGCATACATCAGATGAGCCTCGCCCTTGATATGAGATATTTCTCTGTCGATTTCTGTCCCAGGAATTAAACTTTCCTCGAGGACATGGGATGGCTGCAGGCGAACATATTTGTCGCTGATGCCCGAGAGGCTTTTGTATGCTTGGATTATTGGTGTCAGAACCGTATTGGGGAACGTGGCTTCCAAAATCGACTTCTCAATCTCGTGAGACACATTACGAACATCTTCCGGTTTGGTATTTACACTTACTTTCTGCAAAAGTGTACTGATCTTGTCCAATAAACCACTGGCAATGATAAAGTCATCAAATGCAGCGGAGCTGATTGAATAATAAGGGGGAAGAGGCACTTGCTGCAGGTCATAAGCGGCCAGTTCCAACGCTAACCCTCCCACTTGTTCGAGTGAGGAATTTCCGGCTTCAGATGAGCTGACAACGTAATGCTTCTGTTTACCTAACAAATTGGGCAATGATAATCGAACATATTATGCGGTGCGGCAAGTGAAGTGTCAATGAAGCCTGTGATCAATTTCTTCTCTACAACTTATGTAACCTAATACACTCACATGTTTGAACTCTTTGAAACCTAAGATGCTCATTACGCTAGATTTCGAAGATGCGAAATCTTTAACGTTTCATTCTCATGGGTTTCATTAAGAGTTCTGCACAATGTTCGCTTAATTAGGTCACAAATAATTATTCCATCCTAGATCTCTCGTTTTTTCAAAAGATCCAGGCTATCCGTAGGGATTTTCCACTTGGCGGCAATGGCTGCTTGATCTGGTCCATTTGCATTGCCGCCAGTGGGTCGATCAGGGCCAGTCAACTGTTTGCGTGGTCTGTCGATCTGTTTCTGCTTGGGACGGCTTCCTTGTGGGTTTGTGAAACTGATCACGGATAAGATCATCGGGTTACGCCCAATCTCTTTTGCCACAAAATAGCCGATCTTGTCTTCCAACTCCTTGCGCAGTTCTGCTACCTCATTTGTTTCCTTGAGTTTCTTATTTAGTGTGTTCTCGGCAAGCTTGCGAATCTCCCCCAACAAATCCTTACTGGTTGGGATGTAAACGAAACCGCGGGTGACAACAAATGGCTCATTCATCAAGGCTTTTTTCTCTGCGTTTACATTGATGTCGATCACGATTACACCATGGTTTCCGAGCTGTTGCCTTTCTTGTAACACGCTTTCACCTACGTCACCGACACCAGTTCCAGAAACCAAGACAGGGTTCGACTTGATACGTGCACCCCTGGTGAAGCCTCCTGCAGTCGAACCCTCGATAATCTCTCCGCGCTTGGCGATGATGATATTCTCGGCTTTTACACCTACAGATACGGCGGTTTTACCGTGTTCACGCAAGAAATATTGATAACCATGCACAGGCATGAAGTACTTTGGTTTCGTCAGGTTCAACATGATCTTCTGATCTTCTTGATAACCGTGTCCTGAAGTGAAGAAATCTACGCCTTCAGACTGGCTTACGCTGGCTCCGGTGGCTGAGATAACCTCAATCAGTTGCTGCACAGCCATATTGTTACCAGGGATCGTTCCAGCAGAGATGATCACGCTGTCGCCCTGTTTGATCTTTACGTTTTTGTATTCACCAAGTGCCATACGGTAAAGTGCAGCGTTGGATTCTCCTTGTGCACCAGTGGTCAAAATGATCAAACGATCATCGTGGTAACGGTTGATGCTTTGGATAGGGATCAAAAGTCCTTGTTTGGGCTTGATATAACCAATCTCCTGAGCAATCCGCAGTGTTTGCTGCATACTGTATCCGGCGATGGCTACCTTCTTCTGCATCCGCTCTGCGATCTGCATGATCTGGTACAACCGCCCTACAAGTCCGGAGAAGCTAGCTACGAAGACACGACCCTTGGCGCGCTCAATAATCATTTCAAGGCCGCGCGCCACATCGTTTTCCGATAGTGGGTAACCCTTTTTGGTCGCATTGGTTGAGTCAGACAATAGTACGTCGACACCTTTTTCACCAATGCGGGCGATCTTGGCGTAATCCGCTACTGGTTCGTTTACTGGAGAGTTATCAAATTTAAAGTCTCCGGTGTGAACGATCTTGGACGCTGGAGTGGTAAGGTAAATCCCCAGACATTGAGGAATACTGTGATTTACACGGAAGAACTCAGCATTGAAGCTGCCTAACTGTAAATTTGTATTCTCATCAATATACTCCAGCTTAACTTTGTCAGTTAGGCCGGCTTCCTCCATATCCGCGCGGATCATTTCGATTGTAAATTTACTACCGTAAACGGTCGGAAACCCGATCCGCGGCAGCACATATTTCAATGCGCCGATGTGGTCTAAGTGACCGTGAGTGATCAAAATTCCTTTGATCATGGACTGGTTTCTCACCAGATAGTCGAAATTGGGGATGAGTAAATCTACTCCGTACATGTTGGCATCAGGGAATCCTGCGCCCACATCTACAACGACAATTTCGTTTTTGTATTGGTAAACTGTACAGTTGATACCAATCTCTTCAACTCCGCCTAGCGGAATTATTTTTAAGTTTTGTGTTTCCATAAGTTATAATTAATTATGCTTCAAAATATAAAATTTTCCAAATCTATTACTTGGTTGGTCCTAATGTTTGCATTTGCATTCATTGGCCTAGGTATTTCTGGTTATCTGTGGTACGAGTACGAACAGCCATCGTCTATTGGTTGCTCGTTCAACGGTGGTTGTGAACAGGTGCGCAATAGTGAATTTTCTCAACTGTGGGGAGTGGATCTTCCTGTGTGGGGGATTGGCTACTATCTTGGAATTACCATCTTGATAATGCTTGCTCAGACCTCATTGCCCTCAAATTACCAGCGTTTCTTGCCTTTTGTGATACCATTATACACCTTTTCTGGGTTTTTGTTTTCTCTTTACCTCACTTACCTCGAAGTTTTCGTTATCCAAGCGCTATGTCAGTGGTGTCTAGCTTCCGCAATTGTCGCCACCGCCTGCTTCGTGTGTGGGGTAGTTTATGCCGTTCTTAAGCGAGACGAGATAAAGGCCATTTAGGGCTGTAGAGATTCGATGTAGTCGTCTAGGTGCTTAGCTAAATCTTCAACTTTACCTGTATTGTCTATCTCGAAGGCTGCCGTTGGCCTTTCAAAAACACTCTTTATCTTTAGGTAGTCTTCAAATGTATCCGGTGCTCCCTCTTTTTCGTGTCTGTTGGTGATACGTTCTTCCGCAATCTTTTCGTCAAGTTCGAGCAAAAGTATCTGATACTTGATTCCATTCTCAATTAATAGTTGTGTAATAAAATCTCTTTGTGACTTAAAGCGGAAACTGCCTTCAAAAATAATATGGCTTTCTGGAGCTACCTTTGAAAGATAATATGCCAGCGGCCTCATGCTGCGGTAAATCTCTGCTAGCTGTTCAGGGGTGAAATCTCCGGTTTCTGTTCTCTCTCCTTGCGGAAACAGTAAGCCGTGCAATATGTCTGTATTTATTACTTCGGCGTGTAACCTCTCTGCAAGTAATTTGGTCGCTGTTGATTTTCCACTTCCTGGCAAGCCCATTATTATGTGTAACATTTGTTTATAGTAAGATCCCAGATTATACAGGTTTGCATGGCGTTAAAAAGGGTCCCGATAAATCGGGACCCTTGAGTAGTTCAAACTATTTATCTTAAATATACCCAACACTTGCTGCAGCATTTGCCCAGGCACTAAGTGCTTCTGAACTTAAATTCTGAGCTTGGCTGAATACTTGTTGAATAGTTGTCGTGTTGAAAGTCAAAGTTTGACCTGGTTCGATGCTAGCCAATCCAATGGAGTTGGTCATAGTTACTTCGAAGAACAATCTTTGAGCTGGTGTGTGCAATGCTGTTCCGCTATCTGCGAAATATGCATACATTGCACGACGAACTAAGTAGCTGACAGAATCTCCTGCTCCTGCTGTTTGAGAATAAGAACTTTTTACGGATGTGTTGCTGCCGTCTACGCTACCGTCATTTGATCCGTCAGTAGATCCGTCGTTGTTACCATCTTCGGAACCCGCAGAGCTAGTAGTTGACTCGGATGACGTTGCGGTCTCGCTACTTGTAGAAGTGGACTCGGTTGAGGTCTCTTCGCTAGTAGTCTCTGAACCTGCTGATTCTGAAGTTGTAGATTCCTCAGAAGTGGTGGCGTCCGCAGATGATGTACTTTCAGAGCTGGTGTCGGTACCGTTTCCAGTGGTCCCGTTGTTTCCAGATAATAATACTGCTGCTAGAAGCAGAGCTAGGATAAGAATCAATGCTACACCAAGGGCGATAGCGATTGTGCGAGTGCGACTAGCGTCACTTGCCTTTTGTCCGCCATTTTGGGTGGCTGGTTTGGTTTCCGTTTGTGCGGAAACTGGCTTTGTCTGCTCAGCATTAGATGCTGGTTGTGCAGGCTGGTTTGGGTTATTCCCATTGTTTTTATTCTTCTTTGCCATGCAAATTAAATAAAATATAAAAAAATAATAATTGGGCAGATTTTTGCTCCTAGGCGAAGTTAAGTTTACCTAGGCAGTGGATTTCACAGTATTACAGTTTATTCTCCAATTGGCAACAGTTTTCTTGGCAGAACTAAAAGTTGGTGGATAAAGCTAGTGATAAACGGATTTTTACAGTTATATACCGGAGTATATAATATAGATTTAGGGTTATATATATCTAAGATTGCGTAAATGCTAATAAGATGTATATACTGATTGCATGCTAATTCACGCTGACCCACTACACCTGTTACAGAAAGACTTGCAAATTTTGCTTGGTCACCTGCAAAATAAGCGCGAAGAACTTAAGTTCGAACAGGCACATCGAGATACAATTTTGGAATCAATTGACGACGGAATAGCTGTTTTGGATGAACGTGACTTGATCCAATACCTGAACAAAAAATTCGCATCCATGTTTGGCACATTGTCCGACGGCTGGAATGGAATGCACATCTCCAAACTTTACAATTTTTTACTCGATCAAGGCCAGGTTGCAGATGTCGGTAAACTCTCAAGTGTTTACTATTCTGTATTGGGTAAGCGCAATCTAATCGCTGACCGCTGCGAAATCATTCTCAAGAAAGAGCAAACCAAGTACATCAATGTTTATACGGGGCCAGTGAGCCATCCCGAAAAGGTTTACCTAGGGAGAGTTTGGAAATTTCAAGATGTGAGCCAAGAGAAGGAGCTGGCGCAAATGCGAATGGAATTCTTGTCGCTCGCTTCTCACCAGCTCCGCACGCCTTTGACGGCGATCTGGGGGTACTTGAAGATGATCGATGGAGGAGATTTCGGTGATATCCCAGATAAGCTCCAGAAGCCAATTGGTGTGCTGATGCACTCTACAAATAAGATGCGCGACCTCATCAATGATTTGTTGGATGTGTCGCGCCTCGAGTCTGGCAAGCTTGTGCCGAAGATTGAGAGGATTGACCTGGGGCAAATAATTTCAGATGAAGTTGAGACACAAGGTTCCACAGCGGGGCTAAAGTCTCTTCAGGTGGAACTGATTCCTCATGGAGATACTGTGTTGATGTCTGATGCAAGTCTGGTCAAAGAGATGGTGAAGAATTATTTGAGCAACGCGATAAAGTATTCCAAGCCAAACGGAGTAATTGTAATTCACACCTCAAAGGTGGGCAAAGACGTTTACCGTGTTGCTGTAAAAGACCAGGGAATAGGTATCCCGGCTGATCAGCAAGTACATTTGTTTGAAAAGTTCTATCGTGCTGACAATGTATCGACCTCCGAGTACGAAGGTACCGGTTTGGGACTGTATTTTGTAAAGCAATGTGCAGCTGCCTTGGGTGGAAGAGTTGGATTTCATTCGCAAGAACACCAAGGCAGCGAGTTCTGGTTTGATATCCCATCTGCCTCACAAAGTGATCTAAATATTAATTAATTGTCTTATGTTGAAGAAAGTCATAGTGTCAGTATTTTTTGTCGGCCTGGTTGCTCTAATAACCACGGCCAATGCCAATGCCCAGGCCGAGATTGTGCCTGCGCGCACGTTGAGTATTGCAAAGACGGTTAACCGGACCTCAGTAGAGGTCGATAGCGACAACAACCGCTGGACTTACAGCATCCGTGCGCACAACGAAGCTAGTTGCACAGTGCCCATCAACGCAGCGGTGGTATTTGATCGTTCAGGGAGTATGGATGATGATGGCTTGAACCCACCTCAACCACTTACAAATGCCAAGATTGCTGTCGGTGCGTTTTTGGATGCAATGAACCCCACAAAGGATAAAATTGGGATAGTTAGTTATAGCGATGATGCACGGGTTGATAGCTACCTAACAAATGATTTTGCAAGTCTAAAGGGCGTAGTTGCCGGTTTAAATCCAAACGGGTTTACAAATATCGCAGATGGGATCAATAAGGGGATCGAAGTGGTACAAGGTAGTGCGAATCCTATTATAGTTGTATTTACAGATGGTGTAGCTAATCGTCCAGGGAGTGTGGCAAATGCGCGTGCTCAAGCACTCAACGCTGCAAGCACTGCTAAGTCACAAGGAATTCAAGTTTTGGCGATTGGACTCGGCAAAGCTGCTGATTTGGATCTCCTGACCCAGATCGCGTCACCAGGCATGTTTTATTATGCCCCAGATAGCTTAGCTCTGATTGAGATCTTTGCTGCCTTGGCCAAGTCTTTGCAAGGGATTTCTCCAAGTACGGTAATTCAAGATGATATTACACCCTTACTGTCTGCAGGTAAGCTAGTTGATGCCGGTGGTGGTACCTTAGCCAACAATGTGGTGAACTGGTATTTGGGGGATTTGGTGTGTGGGGAAACTCGTGAGGTTGGATTTACGATGGAGGCAATGTGTCCCGTATCTTCAACTGGCAATTATCTCAACCAAGCAAGCGTTTTTTCGAAAGTACAATCAACAGTAGTGTCAAATCAGGTAGGGGTTGATATTTTGGCACCCAACGTATCAGCTAGCTTGAGTCATGCTGGTACTTTGTTCCAACCAGGAGCTGAGCTCACTTTCAGTGTGGTATTAACTAATAATGGTTCTGGTCAAGCTCGCAATGTGAGGGCTGTTGCTACCTTGCCTGAATTCTTAACTCCAACTACAAACCTTGATTGGACTGTGTTCTTGGCGGCTGGCGAAACGAAGGAACTCCAGTTTAGGGCAGTTGTAAATGCAAACATTCCAGATGGTTATACCACCACTTACGTCACCTTAAATACGAGCTACTTGTGTGGCAGCTTGGAGGCATCTGATGCTGTGCAGTTGTATAAGTTTACGCCTCCAGCTCCTGACTATGATGTATACGCATACTGTGTAGAGCAGAAGGGCGATAAGAAGTTTGTTTATCTGGGGTATGACAATCGTCTGAATGTAACCCAAGAACTTACAACAAGTGAATTTGTGCCGAGCGTAGGCAGCAGTCTACCCCTAAAATCTCTTTTGCCAGGCAAAAAAGACAAGGCACAAGTTGTAACCTTACCCGTAGATATGGCTGAGTTTACTTGGCACACAGTGGCAAATGACTATGCAAAACAAGCCAAAATGGATGGCAACACTCCAAACTGTGCGGATTTGGTGATATCTGTGCCGCCGATTACAACACTTCCGCCAATTGACACTATTGTAGGTACTCCCATTGTCGATCTACCTGCATCACCAGATGTGACCAATTTCCCTCCGACTGTGAGCATCGCAAATCTGGACACTGCAGGTGTATGCACAGAAAAACGTGCATACCTAAATTCTTGTGATATATTTGATCGAGACGGACAAATAGTTGCTGCGCAGTATTCATTAGATGCGGGGAATACATGGTACCCAATAACAGAAATTACAAACCTAGGCCAGAGTGCAGCGAGCTGCAAAGTGATAACTGTGCCCCTACACGACGGGAATTATGACCTGCGTGTGAGGGCGTTTGATAACAACGGCAATGTCGCTTCATCGAACAATATTAAGTTCAATGTTGACTGCCAAGGGATCGTGATCGGCTCTTCTCAATTCAACCAACGGGGTATCTTGTCCCCGATGAACAACAGTGGAACTGTGCAATCATATTTGCATGAACAGCAGTACATGGCGATCGACATTGCCGGTGGTCCGGATAAAGTAATTGTGCGTACAGAGAAGCCTGAGTACAAGCGTGAGTTTGAACTGAAGTACAATACTCATTTGGAGCTGTGGGAGGGTAATCTGGAGTTCAACGAGCCTGGCGTGTACGATCTACTTGTGATCGCGAGCGAAGCGAGCGGGCTATCCACTCAACGTTATACGAACAGTGTTGAGGTAATCCGTCCAGGACGAGTCATCGATGAATTGGGAAGGGCCGTGGATGGTAGCAAATTATCGATTTTCTATCGCCCAAACAAATATTCTGACTGGCAGATATGGAATGGAGGCGTGTTCCGCCGCGAGAACCCTGTAGTCATAGCAGACAATGCAATTGATTTGGTGTTTGAACCTGGAAATTACTACTTAGTGGCTGAGAATGCGGGTTACTTTGCTACAGTGACAAAAGAATTTGAGGTGACGGAGTACAGCTTTCTGACTTCGGATATCACAATGTTCTCTCAGGCAAACATTTTCTCTTGGTTCGATAGCCAAGCTTACCCTGTGAGTGTAACCAGTATTCAAGATTGGTACAGTCCTGGTTTAAAGAAGCTTTTGCAGGAACAGCTACCAAATATTTCTCTCTCAAATGGGGAAAAGACCTTAACTGGGCAAGATATTATTGATTCTCATAAGCTGACCGTGTTGGCTACCTGGACAGACTGGGATACTCCTTCGAGTGCCCAGTGGCAAAATATTATGAAGCTTTTTGCAACGAAGCCTGAGGATGTTGAACTCTTGGCGGTTGGGCTGTTGGAGGGGCGAGAAGAGAATGAGTCGGTTGTAAACCGCGGAGAGTACAAATTCCCGATATTTAAGCCTGTCGATCTTGGTTTCTTTGACAATCTTCAGATTGTTAGTGCGCCACAATATTATTTGATAGATCAAACAGGAACAATTCGCGATATTAAAGTCGGTCCAATTTTGCCGGAGCAGTTGTGGGCTTTTGTGGACCAAATGAGATTAGATCACAATTCACAGGAATAGGGTAGCAGTCATAAGTAACGGGGCTGCTACCTACTTTAATTAATTATTATTTTTTGACTATGCTAAATTTTTGGCTGCAAAACCTGGCATACGCACTGTATGTGATAACTGGTTTTGGATTTATTGCGATGGCTTGGCTCAATCTTGATGCCTATCGTTTGCACAGAAGTAAAGTGGACTTTGCAAAGGCTATCGGTTTTGGGTTGGTGGGATTGGGGATTATTCTCCGCATATTTGCAAACACAGGTGACTTTATGTTTGCCTTTAGTGTGGCTGTAATTGCCATGGGACTGTTGGCTCTGGTGATTGCCACCCACAAAGAGAAGATCTTGCCTTCCAAGCTATCAGATCTGCTGCCAAATCAAATCGGTGGCAATTCACAATCTCAAACCTTACCTGCTGTAGCTTTCTCTGCGGTGCTGCTTTTGCCTGTAGTGAATGTGATCTTGTCCTCTGGGCTAGCGATTCAACTTTACCGCAGAGTTAGTCTGGGAAAAATGAAGGAGTACAAAGCTTTGGTATGGGTGTTTGGGCTATTTGCTCTCGCAGAAGCTTTGTTCGCTAGTTACTTTTTAGCAGGTAGTGATGTGATCTTGTTGCAACAAATCTTCGGTAAGTATTCTATTGCTTGGTTGGTAATGCATTTGTGTTATGTCGGTATGGTTGTAATGACTATTCGCTGGATCTGGAGGTACATCACTTTCCGCGTGAAGCCGGAATTATTCTTGATGTTCGCTTGTGTATCTGTGGTTGTATCCACACTGGGAGCTTTGTTGTACTCTGGGTTCTTATTTGGTTCCACACAAGCTGATTTGCTGAATCAAATGCAAAAGAATGCAGGGGTTACTAGCTTTGCAGTTGGTTCATTGAAAGATAATGCTATTACAGCTGCACGTTTGTTGGCTCAGAACCCGCAGATTCAATCTGCATTACAAGGGAAGGATTACCGCACATTGTTTGAATCTGCGAACCTGTATGCACGTGAGCTGGAAAATATTGACTCCGTGATATTTACAGATGACACTGCACAAATATTGGTTCAGACAGACAATCAATCGAAAGTCGGGCAGAGTTTGAGCAATGATGAGTTGGTAGTTTTTAGCTTAAAGCAAAACGAAGAGCGTACAAGCATCAAAAAAGACACTGGTGTACTCGGTGATGAGATCCAGGTAATTGCTGTTCACCCCGTAGTGACTGCACAAGGTGCGGTAAGTGGCAGCATCAAGATTTCTTATGTGATTGATGATGCTTTTGTGGATAAATTGAAGGTGCAAACAGGAATGGAAGTCGCTTTGTATGCTGACGACAGACGCGCCGCGACCACATTACTTGCTCCGGATGGATTGACGCGGCGCGAAAATACTTTAGATGTGAACGCCGAAGTGGTAGAAAAAGTTTTGAAGCAAGGGCAAGATTATGCTGGTCTGGTAACTGTGATCAACGATCCATACTATGCGGCCTATACCCCTTTGCGAAACACAAATAACGAAGTGATTGGGATGATCTTTGTGGGTCGTCCACAACAGATTGTGTTGGATGCGATTGCTGCTTCAATGATGAACACATTCCTGGTAGCTGTCCTACTTTCTCTATTGGCTATGTACCCTGCATACTTGGTAGCAAGGTCACTGGAGAAGAATTACAAAGTTTAGAGTTAATAAATTATTTTTTACTAATGTGCTATGCAAAACTCTAGCCTAAAAGACATAGTCATTGTCCTTGTGGAGGATGACGATACACTGTGCCGCATGTACCAAACAAAATTGGAATCCGATGGATTCACAGTTTTCACTGCCAATAACGGAGCTGATGGTTTCAAGCTGATTGAGGAACACAAGCCTGCGATTGTGCTATGCGATATCATGATGCCAGGTACAAATGGCTTACAATTGTTGCAGATGAAGAGTGCGAGTCATGATGAGGCTGTAAGGTCTATCCCTGTGATCATGCTGACAAATCTGACTGAAGAGGAGTACAAGCTCAAAGCTGAAGAGTTGGGAGCAATTCATTTCTTCTACAAGGGTCAAGACGAACCACGTAATGTGGTGATCAAGATCAAAGAGGTGTTGGGGCTTACATCTGTGGAGGCAACTGCTGAAGCGGCGTAAAATCTGCTATGATTCTGATGCCGACCTGATTGAGGAAGTCAGGTCGGCATCTTTTTTTGCGCTAAAATAACTTATGGCGAAGAAAAATATTTTTGAAGGGATTCAACCAGATGCTGTGCCGCGCTGTCCGTATTTCGGAATTTGCGGAGGTTGCTCGGCACAAGACATCAGCTACGAGCGCCAGCTCGTAGCTAAGCTCAGCTTTGTGAAGAAGCAGCTAGGTGAGCTGGTTGAGAACCTCGACCTTCAGATCACTGGCGCTCCTGATCCTTACGAATATAGAACTCGGATGGATTACGTGACTGTGGAGGACCCGATCAAGGAGCCCAACATTCGCATGGGTTTACGTAAGAAAGGGCATTTTAACCACGTGGTAGATTTGCACGAATGCCATTTGATCAAGTTAGAAACTTTCCAAAAGATACGCCAAATCTTCGAATCTATTTCAGAGCAAAAGTATGATCTTTATCGTCGCACACGGGCTGGTTGCGTTACTTGGTTGTGCGGACGCACGGTGATAGCCACATGTTGTCTGTGGTGACTGCGAGCCACGAGCACTCGGAATCAATGGCGGAGATCGCCAAACAGGCTTTAGAACTGGGTTTTACCTCGGTTTATTGGTTACTTAACGATACAGTGACTGACGACTCTAAAGGTGAGGTTGTCCAGTACTGGGGAGAGCAATATTTGAAAGTTAAAGTGGGAGACAAATTGAGTTTGAATATTGGCCCAAATAATTTTTGTCAGAATAACATTGAGGTGTTTGAGGAAATTTTGAGCTATGTTGACGAACACTTAGCAAGAAATGATTTATTTACCGGCAAACTTTATGATCTCTACGCTGGTGTAGGGGCTATTGGTTTGTATTTTGCTCAGAAATTTGAACAAGTTTATGCATGTGAGCTGGATGCGCAGAGTGTGGAGTTGGCGAGGTTGAATGCAGTTGAAAATGGAATCAGCAATTACGAAATTGTGGCCGCTGACGCGACCACCCTCGGCGCGCTAGCAACCCCTGACGTAGTGATTGTCGACCCCCCGCGCGCCGGACTTCTCCCCCGCGGAGTAGAAGAAGTCCTCTCCCTGGGTGCCAAAAGTCTAGTATATATCTCTTGCAATCCAACCACCCAGGCACAAGACTTGGCGGCCCTGTCCTCACAATACAAGATCGTTTCGGCCAGGGCCTTCGACATGTTCCCCCAAACCCCGCACGTGGAAAATGTAGTGATACTGGAGCCAATTAACGACTAACGAATGCTAAAAGATACTTTTAAATTCCAAACTGATAGATTGGTTATTCGTTTTTACCAAAAAAATGATTACCCTAAATGGAAGCGACTATTATCTGAAATGAAATCTAAGCAAAATCAGTGGGATTGGGAAGCTGAGGATATTGCGGACTTGACCCCGGAAAGGTACCAAATGAAACTCCGCAAACATAAAGCTGAAAGGCAAGAAGGCCAGGTGTTTTATTTCTGTGTAGAGGATAGATCTAGTCAAGAGCTTGCGGGGATTGCCTTGATTACTAAGCTTGAAATGGACAATAACTCGGTGGGAATAGGGTTTCAACTAAACAACCTTTATTGGGGGCAAGGTTTAGGTACAGAGCTTTGCAAAGCCCTGATTGCTATTGCCAGTAGTGCTTTAAAAGCTAGCAAATCTCTCGCTGAAGTTAATCCCCAGAATAAGGTATCTATGCAGATTTTAAAGAAGGTTGGTTTTAAGCGAATGCATCATTCAGAATCTGGGCGAGAGAGATTCTTGCTGGAAACAAATTGACACCCCAACTCCCCAAGCACTATTATTAGCTATACGTTTTAATACTTTAATAACATGACATCTGGTAACACAACCAAAATTACAGTAGGAGCTTTGTTGGTCGTATTTGGGGCTATCTGGCTAGCCAGTAACTTCGTGCCCGGTTTTGAAATAAACTGGGAATTCATTTGGCCCCTGTTTCTGATCGTGCCCGGTGTCCTAATGTGGGTAAAATACCTCAGCCAACCAAAGGAAACTCGCAACTTTGCGATCCTGGTTCCAGCTAATACACTTATATTCTTAGGGATAACTTTCTATATCAATATTATCGGAAGTGACGTCTTCAAAGTTGAAGGTATCTGGGCTGCGACAGCTTTCTTGTACCCTGGTTCAGTTGCCTTGGCTTTCTGGGTGACTTACCTCGCCAGCAAAAAAGAAGTCGGCCTACTTATCCCTGCCGGCATTTTATCGATGGTAAGCCTATTCATCTTATGCTCTACTTCAGCAGTGGCCTTGATCGGCGGGACGGCTACAGAAGAAGTTAACCGTGCATTGTGGCCAATCCTCATAATTTGTCTAGGCTTTTTTGTTTTGCTAAGTCCATTCTGGGCAGCCGCCTTAAAGCAAGAGCAACGTTGGATGGGGAAGACAGCTCGAGAGTGGGAAAGTTGGAGTAAAGAATTTGGCAAAAAGATGGACCAGTGGGGGCAAAAGGTGGATACGGCCTTTGAAGAAGGAAGCAAAGCCCCTGAGAAGAATGTCGATGAAGCTGAAATTGTGGAAAAATCTGAACCTATGGCGGACTATGGAAAGAAAGAGGATGCATAGTTTTGGCTTGCTTCAGAATGCTTTTGACGATAAAATCCTTGCACAACTTTGTAAACGCCCGGGTGGTGGAATGGTATACACGGCGGACTTAAAATCCGCTGCTCTTAACAAGCTTGTGGGTTCGAGTCCCACCCCGGGTAAATAACTTTAGCCCCAATGATAAACAAACCTCGTATAGATTACTACAACACTCAGGAAACCTTTCCTGGAAGGGCGGAGGAAGCGCTGGAGTTTCTGCAGGCACTAAGTATAGATATTCCTAATCGCGCTCAGATACTCGATCTTGGGTGCTACTTGGGGTTAACTACGGTAGATTTCGCTCATTTACTTAGGAACCAAGATGTTTTTGTAACCGGTATTGATCTTGATATCCACCTACAACCAGATGGAAGTACAAATCCTGAAGTAACGGAATCAGTACAAAAGTATATGCCAATCAACCCCAAGATAAGCTCAGCCTTCTGTGTAATTAATGGTAATATGGAACAGTTTGGTTATCTACAGGGGCAAGGCTTTGATCTAGTACTTAATCTTAACTGCTTATCCTACGACTACTATCATAACAATGATAAAGACTTCGCAAGAAATCCTCAAGCAATTATTCAGCGGATGGGACCAACTATAGAGAATCTGAATGAAGGGGGTTACTTCGTTTTGTGGACTGAATTTTCTTTTGCTACCAGATACGTTCTTAAAAAGCAGGGGGGCAAACTTATAGTCGCAATGGATTTTGCGAAATATGCCGAATACTTGCATAAGAAATACCCGAATCATCCAATTGACTATGAGGAGGCGGTAAATAGAGATCAAGCAGATGCACAGTTTGCATGTGATGTTTTGAATAACTATTTTGCAGCACACAGCGACGCCTAGCCTTCTAGCATCTCCTTCATCCCTTTCAACACTCCCGTCCAGTTGTCTTCTGAATGCTTGCGTGACTCTTCGTCTTTGCAACCTTCCTGAATCACGGTAAGTGTTGTTTTCCCTGGTTCTGTGGATTGCAGCTCGTACGAGATATTGTTGTAGTTTTCTGGCTTATTTTCAGTCCCACCTACGCTGCTCCAGTAGCTGTAGCTAATCTTAGTTTGTGGAGTGACCTCGAGAACCTTCCCCTTATCCTCGTATCTTTGGCCTTGCCATTCACCTGCAAAAACAATATCTGAACCTACCTGCCAGTCGGTGATCAGGTCAGTTCCAAAGAAGTACTGTTTTACGATCTCTGGCTTGGTGAGTGCGTCCCATACTTTTTCGATTGGCGCGTTGATTTCTAGTGTAACTCTTGCTGTTGATGACATCGTAGCTTATTAAAAATTTATCATACATATATTATCATTTTAGTCTTTGGTAGAATAATGTATGCAGACTTACATTACAGTTTTAGCGTTTGTAGTGAACGCCGAAGGTCGTTACTTGCTGTTGCAGCGGAGCCCGGAGAGGCACGAACACCCTAACGTGTGGAATGTTGTGACGGGTTATATCAATGAAAGAGAGTCTGTCGAGGCGGCAGCTGTGCGTGAAGTTAAGGAGGAGACCAATCTTGATACAGAGATTTTGATTGTGGGAAAGCCAGAGTTTAGTGACGAAGAGGATAAAAGGTGGGTAGGGTTTCCGGTTTTACTAAGGGATCTGGGCAGTTCGGGCTTTGAGATGGATGAGGATGAGTCTCAGACGTCGAAATGGGTAACTAAGGAAGAGTTTTCACAAATGGGCCTCAAATGGCTTGCTGAAATTTTGCAGAGACTCAAGGCGCAGCCTTAAACTCGTCGTTGGGGTAGAGGGGCACTGTGAGTTCTTTTGTAGCGAGTTTAGGCAAGCCGAGGAAACTGATTTTGATTTCTGTGGCTTCTATGGCGGAGATTTGGGCGTTTTCCACTTTGAGCTGTAGCATGGTTCCAGTCGATCCTTCGGGGACAAAATAGAAGCCACAAACCGCAAAATTGCCTAGCGAATAGAATATTTGCTTTCCGTTGTAAACCTCCGACTCTTGGCGTACATGGGGCCCGCTGCCAACAACCAGATCTGCCCCATTATCAATAAACAAGCGGGCCCATGACCTTTGGCGACTGTTCACAACCGTTGTGTTCTCTTCACCCCAATGAGGGTAGACGATTACGTAGTCTGCAGATTCACGTGCGGCTCGAAGGCTAGCGATGATCCTTGCTTGATCAAATGTTGCGGTCCCAGCGCTAGAACTTGTGGCGGCGGTAAACCAATTCTCAATGTCGTTCATTGAAATAAGGGCGATCTTGATACCTTCAAATTCAATGTACCTTGGCTGTAGCGCCTCGTCCATATTTTTACCGCCGCCAAAGTGGACTATTCCTGCGTCATCTAGCAGTTGCATCTGCTCAACCAACGCCGTGCTACCAAAGTCCATAGAATGATTATTTGCGAGCGACACGGCGTCCACCCCCACCTCTGACATCCACTGAAGTGCTTCTAGCGGAGCCTTGAATGTGTAGGATTTCCCAGGCTGAGGTGCACCTGTATTGGGAGCAGAAAGGTTTGTCTCCAAGTTACCAATTAGAAGATCACATGCTTCCAGATCCTCCATCACATAGGTGTAGGGTTTCAGACCTTTGTGTAAGTCTTGGGTATAAGTTCCTAAGTTATTGTCCCCAGTGATACAAATTTTCTTAGGCTCGGGTGGTAATGGAGGCTCAGTCGAAGTGGTGCTTTCGGTTTGAGAAGCTTGATCAGTTGGCGGTGTCGTAGTGGTTTCCGGTGTTCCGGTGGCTGAAGTTTGACTCAGTCCCCACAGGGCAATAATTAAGCAAAACACAGTAAAGACAGCGTAGAAAAGAACCTTTTTCGAAATTTGCATATATCAATTTAACAAAACTGCGAATTAAATGCATGCTACAATTTCTGCGCGACTAAAGCGCCCCGCGCCGCTACAGGTCACGTAGCCAAGCAGTAAGGCAGCGGTCTGCAAAACCGCTATACGCGAGTGCAATTCTCGCCGTGACCTGTAGCCTGGCGCGGAGCTTTTGCTTCAAATCCTTTTTTTGTAGTTGAAACTTAACCCAAACTAGAATAATATAACGTAACATTTAAATTCTTATTTATCTAAGATGACAGATAAAACGATTAAGTTTATTAAGGAAACACGTGCTCGTTATTTGATCGGGGCTTTGGCCGCACTCGCAGCTTTGACATCTCTTTTGGAGTTAACAAGAGGCGCTAGCTTGATCTCAATTGTTGTAGGTTGGGTTGTCGGAATGGCAATTGCAATAGGAGCGTACTATCTTTCAGCTAAAATCTTTGTGATGGTTGTGAGTAGTGAGAAGGTTACTGGCTCAGAGTTCAACAGCTTCAAGGCATTCTTGACTTATGGGGTTGTAGGGCAAGCCTTGAGCGTTGTTACTGGGATTCTTACAGCTGGTGTCGGTGCTGCATATGTTGTCGGAACAACTTATACAAGGGCTTCAGGCGCTGCTGCTTTGGGAGCTATCGGGGTATTCGGTGGGGTATTACTTTTGGCCTACCTAGGAATTTTGCTTTTCTTTGTAAGTGTGATTGCCAAGATCAATCAGGTTTCTTGGTTAAAGGGATGCTTAGGCTTGATTATTTCCACCATTATAATCGCCGTGCTAGTTGCAATCCTAGGGTTTATCGGCATTAGCGGCTTGGTAGGAGTAGGATTCAGCGCATTCTAAAACAACCGAAACACTGCTGTTTAAATAAATTCTTAGATAATGAAGTATGTTTAATGATATAAACGAGGTTCGACTTTTGGGTAATATAACAAATGAACCTGAGTTGAGATTTACCCCAAACGGTTCTGCAGTGCTTTCCTTTGGGATGGCCACAAACCGTCGCTACAAAAAAGGTGAAGAATGGGTAGACGATGTGACCTACCACAATATTGTGATCTGGGGCCAACGTGCTCAATCTCTGGCTCCGAGAGTCAAGAAAGGGACTAGATTGTTTGTATCTGGAAGACTGCAAACCCGTAGTTGGGAAGGTCAGGATGGTAAGAAGCAATATAAGACTGAAATCGTATCCGATGAGGTTAGCTTGGTATCTCGATACAACGAAGGTCCTATGGCTCCTGCCGATGTAGCCTCGGCGACCGGTATGAAGTCAGCTGCTTCTCTGGAACAGCCAGCTCCAGTAGATGAAGGAGTTGCTGATGTGGAGATTAATCCTGATGACCTGCCCTTCTAACGATACAGGTTTATGATTGTGCTAGCCTTCTCCTGGATAACCTTCTGGGTTCTCAATTTGCTATTGAATGGGAGGCTGTGGTTGTGGGAATTGTTTAGTATTGTTCCAGGGTGGTTTTGGGGTGCATGCGCTTTCGCATTAACTATTCTCAGTATCCTCTTTGGGGACTTCGCAGCCGTGATAATTCTGGTGCTTTCCACCCCTCTATGGTGGCGCAGTCTAGACTTCCATTGGCAGGTTAAAGAGAGTAGCCGCATGAACACAGAAACCAAACAGTTGAGGTTCTTCAATTGGAACACTGAACATTGGTTTTATCCACGGACCAAGCAAGAACACATCGATTACCTACTCAAGGCACAGGCTCAGGTATATCACCTTCAAGAGGCGTGGTCTAAGGACCATGAATCCTATAATGCTGAATTTGATCTGCGCGACCACTTCCCAGGTTTCCAGATAGTTCAGTCTCAAGAATTGGTCACGATGACGAGCCTGCCCATAACCGGCCATCGCTCAGAAGTTCCTTATCTTCGTGTAGATGTAAAGTTAAATGGCCACGTTGTGTCTTTTTATAACGTGCACATTTCAGTCCATTTAAGGCCCAAGCTGCTCAAGATCTCACTGCGCACGTTTCTCGGGGATATCCGAGCCAGATTCTATAAACGTAAAGAAGAGTATGCAAAACTGGCTGCGGAGCTTGCAAGTAATCCAAATCCAAAGGTGATAAGCGGAGACTTCAATACTACAGCTTTCATGCCAATTTTGCAGCAAATATATGCAGGCAAAAGCGACGCTTTTGCCGCCAATCACAAAGGCTTCGCCGCCACATTCTATGCCTCATACACTTTTCGGTGGTGGAGGATAGATTATGTATTGGGAGAAGGGGTGGATTTTCACAGCTATAAAAGCGTTGACCCGCTTAAACTATCAGACCATTGGGGACAATTTGTGGAGCTCAGTCCCACCCAAAGCTAATCTTACGGCTGGGTCGATACCTCAATTGATAAGCGAATACCAGTGCTAAGTACACTGCTAGAAACCCACCCTGAGCCAATCTACACTCAGCACAAGCTTGCCCGAGATTCTGGGTGCAAAAAGAAACAAGTGCTTCACCAGACATAATCGTGGTGTTTGGCGCGTGACTATAAAGAATAATTGAGATCACCACAAGAAGTGTGATCGAGATCGCAATATTCTGAAGATTGAAGATGGTGATAAGTTTCTGCGTATAGAACATCCGAAAACCTACGTAGAAAATGATGCCGAAAGTAAATAGCGTCGTCACTAAGATATCCAACTTACTGAGGTCGATCATCTGGCTTCCCATGTAAAAGCCAGAAAGAATGAGCAGCAAAGGAGATGCTTTTTCCAGCAACCGGATGACTGGTTTGGATTTGGAAATAATCACTTGACCCACTGCCCCTGTTAAGATCAGAGTTAGGGGTATGCTGGCTAATCCCAGTGCAAATAGCAGGGCTTTTGTCAGTCCGGCAGTTCCTACGGTAAGCGTCGAGAAGTAGGGTAGTACGCAAGGTGAGACAGCCACCACGATCGGAAACAGCAATCCAATGGCAAATGGGTGAGAGAAACGATTGATAACTTGGGGGGTGATAAATCCGATGAGTTGCATGGCTCCGGCAGTGATGAGCATCACCCCCAACAGTAAGCGGACTCCATTGATAATTAGGCTGTTGGATAAGATGTGTAGACTAATGCCAATACCAACGAAACTCAAGGTGAAACCAGCCAGGAACAGCGCAATATCTTTCCACTGCTTGTTGCCTTTGCTTCCCCAAATACCAAACCTGTACAATAAAATCGGGATCAAAGGCAAAACGCATGGTGTGAGCGCAGATATTACACCCGCGACCAGCGCTGACTCCTGTTGGGAGATAAGATTGTGCAGAAAAATGTTAACGTCCATGTTGTGAGATGAGGTGATAGGCAAGGATTGCTCCTGCAATGTTTACATTCAAAGATTGTCCCTTGCCAAACATTGGAATATGGACTAGATCATCACATAGGGCTAGGTTCTTCTTGTAGATTCCAAGTGCCTCATTCCCAAGTACCAGAGCTACTTTCGCGGGGTAAGCGATATCCGAATATAGCTGTGAGTTCGTGTCTATCTCTACACCAACGATTTGGTATCCATTTTGCTTCAATTGTGCAACCGCATCGCTAAACTCCGCAAAGTATGTCCAGGGAACACTGCGTTCTAATCCCCTGGCTGTGGTATTGAGCTGCGGGTGTGGCGGCTGAGGCGTCTGCCCTGTCAAAATCACCTCCGCCACACCCGCAGCGTCAGCCGTGCGAAACAACGATCCTACATTGATGGCATCTGTGACATCTTGAAGGACGAAACATATCTCTGGTCGTGACACTTTGGCTGCGTAGGCCTGGTTTAAGTGTTTGACTTGTGTTTTGGATAAAAGCTTTGACATTGGCTTGTTTTACCGCAATATTTTATCAGATTATGTTAGAATATTCGCACGATTCGGGGTGTAGTTCAGTTGGCTTAGAACGCTCGCTTTGGGAGCGAGAGGTCGTGAGTTCGAGTCTCGCCACCCCGAAATCCTACTTTCTTGTCGGTCGTTAAACATTATTCACCCTTTTAATCTTGATCTTCCTCCACGTAGTCGGTACCATATAGGATGCCCAGTTTGACTAAGCTCTTTTCTCCCAGTTCAATCGCGGTTGTTGGTGTATCAGCCGAAACGCACAAACTCGGATCTGTAATAATGCAGAATATATTGTCTGCGGGTTTTGCAGGGCCGGTGTATCCTGTTAATCCCAAATATGAAGTAGCCATGGGTGTGAAGTGTTACCCCAAGGTGTCCAAAATCCGTGGAGACATAGATTTGGTGGTGATTGCTGTGCCGGCGGAGTTTGTGCCGGATGTGATGCGGGATTGTGCAAAGAAGAGGGTGGAGTATGTGGTGATAGTATCCGCCGGCTTTAGAGAACTAGGTCTCAAAGGATTGAAGCTTGAACTTGAAGTGAGACATATTGCCGAAAAGTTTGGGATCCGTGTATTGGGGCCAAACTGTCTGGGGCTAAGCGTATCTGCTACGAAGTTGGATGCTACTTTTGCGGCCATGCAGCCACTAGGGGGGAATATTGCCTTTCTATCTCAATCTGGAGCTTTCAACTCTGCAATTTTGGACATGGCTGCGGCTCGAAACGTTGGTTTCTCACACTTTGTTTCTATGGGAAACAAAGTTGATCTGAACGAACTGGATTTTGTGGCTGAGTGGCTCAAAGATGATAATGTGAAAGTAATTGGAATGTACTTGGAGCAGTTTTCGGACGGGAAAGACTTACTTGACTTGATAAAGGCTCACCCTTACAAGCCTGTGGTGATATTGCACCCAGGGGAAACTGTTGAAGCTCAAAAAGCAATGAATCTTCATACTGGGGCGTTGGCCGGGTCGTCTGCAATTGTGCGTGCGGCTTTGGCCCAGGCGGGGGTGATCCAGGTAGACAGTTTGGAAAAACTGTTCCATTCAATGTGGCTGCTTAGCCTGGGCCGTGATGTGCATCAGGGACGTGTGGCGATCATTACAAATGCTGGCGGTCCTGGGGTAATGTTAACCGATATGATCGCCCGTCACGGGTTGTCTCTGGCAGAACTCACAGTGGAGACCTTGGACAATTTAAAGCGAGTTCTGCCCCCAAGCATCACCCCTCACAATCCTGTAGACTTGGTGGGCGACGCGTTGGCCGAACGCTACGACAATGCGCTCAAAGTCGTCGCCCAGGACCAAAACGTGGATGCGATATTGGTCGTTTTGACTCCACAACTTGTAACTCAGATTGAGGAAACAGCGAGGGTTGTGGCACAGCATTTTCGTAATTCTAAGAAGTTAATAATTCCACTGTTCATCGGGGGCGTGTTTGTAGAGGCGGCAATAACCAAATTTAATGCGGAGGAGATCCCAAGTTTTATTTTCCCCGAGCAAGCTGTAAACGCACTTGCGGCTGTTGCTCGCTTTCATTTACCCAAGCAGACAAAGAAAACGATTAACCTTCATAGTAGGACGTTCACATCTATTGCTAAGCATACTCACGCTGTCGCACGGTTTACCCGTACTACTCCAGTTGCACTGCCCCAAGCTCTCACCTTTGAGTTAGCTAAAGAAGTGGAGCTAGATCTTCCTAAACAAACCATCGTTGATAGTTTCGATTCTGCTTTGAGTTTTGTGTCCGAAACGCATTTTCCTGTTGTGCTAAAAGCCTTGGCAGAGGATATTACCCACAAAACAGATGTAAAGGCTTTATACACAGATGTTCGTAGTGTAGCTGAGCTGCACGAGGCTTTTTTTGCTCTGGAAGGTCAGTTGCAGAGAGTAAGCAAGAAGTCCAAACCAGCAGTGCTTATCCAAGAACAGATCAGGGCGCAGGAAGAGGTGTTAATCGGGGTTAACCGTAGTGGGGATAGCCGTGTTTATGAGCAGGATGGTTTGGGGTTTGGACACGCGTTGGTGTTTGGCAAGGGAGGGATTTACACAGAAGTTTGGGGAGACGTAGCCATGGGTTTGGTGCCAATGACGAAAGAACAGTTACTTGAAATGATCCACCGTACGAAGTTATCCAAAGTCTTGCATGGAGCTCGAGGGAAAAAACCGCTTGCAGTAGACAAGATAGTTGACACACTACTCAAAATTCAAAAACTAGTCCAAATGTATCCCCAAATCTCCAGTTTGGATATAAACCCAGCGATGGTAACCTCTTCTCGTTGTGTGGCGGTAGACCTCAAGATTTTCGTGCAAGAGTAAGAGTGGATGTGTTAGTATCAGGTTATGGATAGGGCCAGCACAGATATATACTCGGAGAAGTTTATTCGGGCTATCACTGTGGGCTTCTCGCCTCAAGATGATCCACGGGAAATAATTGAAGACTTACGTCAGCTCTTCTTTGCAATTAACCACTATCGTGTTAGTTATAGTTTTTGGGAACTGAATCTTGACGAACAAGATTCAGCGAACTTGTTGAAGGCGCTAATTGAAGAAATCTTTCCAGACACTCGATCTCCAAGGTTATCTTCTCACTATCTAGAATACCTAGCAGTTAGTTTTGCTAAAGTATTTGGTCTTACACCCAGGGAAGCAGAAATTATTGTTGAGATCTCCCGCCGAGTCAAGTGTAGGAAATCCATTAAGAACGCAGCAATGCAAACCCATTTCAGAATCACTGAATCTACGCTAAAGGACCATTTAGGGAACATTTATAGGAAGCTTGAGGCGAGAGATCCAGCAGGACCTTCTTTTACGAAAACAGATCTAGCAACAATTGCACGACAATGGTTTATCGGAGAATCATAATATATCCTTTTATTACCTTCATCGGAAGCTGGCGACTAAATCCTTCACATCTGTCTTTCGCACTTCATCTACCAACGTAGTTTGGATGTCTTGTCTCTGAGGTAGCTGTGAGTAGTAGTCTAGTTTAGATTTATCGTGGTAAAGGATTCCTGTGGCGATCTTATTCTCCATATCTGTAGCTATCTCTCGTGCCCAGTCCCTGTTTGAATTATCGTAGTTAGGGATGGTGATTGTGTCGTAGATCCTTTCCATGTACCACTCGTGAGGAGTGGCTTTGTTGTAGGTCGGGCAGCTTTGGAGCACCTCGACGAATGCAAAGCCTTTGTGGTTTATGGCGGCTTCGAAGATGTGCGACATTTGGTGCACGTCGCCTGAGAATGTGCGGGCGACAAAGCTGCCCCCCAGCTCCATCACGAAGCGAGCTACATTCATTGAGTCAGTGATCACCCCCTCTGGGGAAGTGTTCATATGCTCGCCTTTTTTCGTCGTTTGTGAGGCCTGACCTGTGGTCAGGCCGTAGTTCCCGTTATTATGGAGGATAAACGTGATGTTGTAATTATTTCGTACACTGTGCACCAAATGATTAATTCCTTCGCTTAATGTGGCGCCGTCCCCTGCGGAAGCAACTACCTTGAGGTTGTGATTGGCCAGGGCGGCGCCGGCAGCAAACGGTAGCACACGGCCATGTAGGCCGTGGAAACGGTACCCCCCGATCTTGTCCGCACCATTCCCGTTACAGCCAATGTCAAACGCTAGCAACACCTTGTGTGGAGGAATCGATGTGGCAACTAAAGCACGTTTCAACGCTGCTGAGATTCCATAGTTGCCACAGTTTGTACACCAAGTATAAATATTCTCGGAGTAGTAATCATGATATTGTACTTCACAGTTATCGCAAGACATTCTACGAATTTGACATTAAAGATTTAATATTCTCTACCAGTTCTTCAAAAAAGAATGGACGTCCATTGTACTTCAAAATGCGGTTATGGAACTTTACACCTAGTTCATGTTCCAACAGATTTGCAAACTGCCCAGTTTGATTATTCTCAATTACGAATACATCGTCAGGCTTATTCATAAACCCCCTTAACAGTTCCAGGTTCACAGGGTAAACAAAGTCATAGTGAATGTAAGCAATCTCCGAACCCAATTCTGTAGCAAGCACGTCATTCATTGCCATTAAAGTACTGCCCCAGCCGACACAAACCCGCTTGGCAGTCTCCAAATTGCCGAACACACGAGGCAGAGGCAGTTGACCTTTGAGAGTGGATAGCTTGCGCATGCGTTTGTTCATCATCTTCTCCGCCGCGGCGGCATCTTCTGTAAGATCTCCATCCTCGAGGTGCTCATCGCTGTTTCCTAGGTATGTTTTCTCCAGCACGCCTGGCAGCCAGCGGGGTGAAATTCCTGATGACGTGTCGGCGTATCTTTCAGTTGCTACCGATTCTTCTGTTGTTAAGTTCCTTTTTATATCAAGCGTCATTTCGGAGAAATCTCCCACATTAAAAAGTCCTTCAGCAATGTGCTTCTCGGAAAGCACAATTACAGGAATCTGGAATTCCTCAGAAATGTTTAAAGCATTCTGTATCTGCGAGAAAGCCGAGTAGGCATCGCTTATTGCGATCACACACCTCGGAAATTCTCCGTGCCCGCCATACATTGCCAAGTTTAAATCACTGGCAGCTGTCCATGTGGGCATTCCGGTAGCGGGGCCGGGACGTTGCCCGAGTATGCAGACAAGTGGAGTTTCTGTGATTCCAGCTAGCGAAATAGTTTCTGTCATTAGGTCGAAGCCACCTCCTGAGGTGGCAACTACAGCCCTGGTTCCCATGAACATGCTACCGATTGCCATCTGTACAGCTGTGATTTCATCCTCGGCCTGTTTCACTACGATTCCAGTCTTTTGACTAAGCGCAGCGGCATAAGTCAAAATCGAAGACGAGGGGGTCATAGGGTAACCGTAGAATATACGTGTGCCCGCAGCAATAGCGCCCAGGGTGAGGGCTTCGTTTCCTGTGACGAGGTACTGGGCGCTAGTGTTATTTTTGTCTAGCTGAGAAATGTCTACAGCGGGCAAAACGCTAGCTTCGAGGTCAAATCCTTTGCGGGCGCAGATGAGGTCTTTCTCAAGTAGATCGGGCTTACTGGCGAATTGAATTGAAATGATCTCTTCTAATTTCGCCAAATCTGCGCCCATCAGCTTCGTCACCACTCCCAACAGGATCATATTTCCCATCAGCTTGCTTCCACCAGATTCGATAGCAAGCTTTGTGCTGTCGACGTATTGAGTCTCAATGGCGTTTTCTGCAATATATTCTTGCTCTTCGGCAGAAAACGCCAACTTCGTAAGTGTGTGGATAAGCTTCCCATTCTTTTCAAGTGTCTGCAAATACTCATGCACTGCACTGCGACTTTGGCAAACTAGCAGTTGGCATTTCGCGGTTGTGCTGGAAATTGGGTGGTCGCTGATGTTCAACTGGTAGCTGGCAAAACCCCCTTTGATCAGAGAGGGGTACTCACGGTAGGCAAAAACGTATAAATTACTGTTCTTAATCAGCTTGCTCATGATTTCGCCCAAGGAATTCACCCCTTGTCCTGATTCTCCGGCAAATTTGATTGTGATTCGTTTACGATCAATCATTTTAGGTTCTGTATTATGCTTTCTAGCCAAGGCTTCACGGTTGAGTCTAATTGGGTGTGTGGCTCACCTTCGATCTTCAGTATTTCCCCTATCTGTGATCCCCCCTGGGCTGTAAACGCCTCTTGTAGTATCTCTATCCCGCGGCAAAAAAGCACGGGTTCATATCTTCTATCTCCGAGTCCGACAAATGCGGCTTTTTTGCCGCCCAGATCCTCCTGCTTCATTTCACTCAATAGCTTTGCAAAGAAAGGGTTCAACTCTCCGTGTTCCCAGGTGGATGTCGCCAAAATCATATTGTCCGCATTCTTGATGAGATCGATTGAAGTGACCTCTGCACGGTGAAGGGAGGTGTCTATCCCAGCGTCGCCAAGGCTCCGCTGAATATATTCGCAGACCAGTTCGACGTTTCCTGATGTTGAGGCGTAAATTATGGGCAGTGACATAGTTCAAAATCTCCTGTTTAAATTTACAGTAAAATTGGCCTGTGCACCACATTTATTTGGGTTTGGTGTGTCATCTGGTAGAATGTGAAGTTTAAATTTCAACCTATGAAAAAACTTATCTTTATTGCACTAGTTTCGCTTGTCTTAGTTGGTTGTACGCCCGCCAGCTCAGGATCAACCGCGAGTAGTACATCCTCTACTACAACCTCAAGCACTGGCACAAAGACGTTTACGTTAAAGGATATAGCAAAGAGTAACTCGCGCAGCGACTGCAAACTGGCTGTAAATGGCAAGGTTTATGATGTAACTTCGTTTATTAACTCTCACCCTGGCGGTACCGAAATTCTTCAGGGCTGCGGTAAGGACGCTACCGCGTTGTTCACTGGAAGTGACCCCGATGGGCGCGACCACTCCGCCACTGCCGAAGCCCAATTGGCAAGGTTTTATGTGGGGGATTTGGTTGAATAGACCTCCGCAGGTAAAGCCCTTACTGGGTAAGGCTTCTAACTATTTACACTACACTGTTGTATCTGGTATACTCCTTGAAAGGATTTAACCTATAATATATTTATTGATATATAGTGAAAATGGAAACGGATTCTGTGGCTGGTTTAGAATGTAAACTTGTTAGGATAGAAAAATATGAACTTGATATTGAATGCAATACTTATTGTAGGTGGGATAGCTCTGCTTTTGCTAAACCCTTCAATCTTAATCCTGGTACTACTAGGTAACTTGGCCGTAAGCTTGTTTGTGTTGGTTGTGCAATTTATATCTTCTCTTCTCCCAAATAAATACAAAGAACGCAAGCGAGTTAGTTTGAAGAACGCCAAATTTGTTTCTATTCACGTCCCTACTTATAACGAACCCCCATATATAGTTAAGAATACCTTGAAGGCATTATCTAAGCTTGATTATGAGAATTACGAAGTACTAGTTATTGATAACAATACAAAAGATAAAGCTATTTGGCAGCCTGTGAAGGAGTATTGCGAAACATTAGGGCCAAAGTTTCGCTTTATTCATGTAGACCCACTCAAGGGTTTCAAGGCAGGCGCGTTGAATTACTTAATGAAAAGGGTTAACCCGCAGACAGAATTCGTAGCTGTAATTGATGCTGACTATATAGTAAAGCCAGACTTTATCAAAAAAGCATTACAATACTTCGTTGACGATAAGATTGGTTTTGTACAATTCCCACAAGCTTTCTATAATATTGGTCGCGGAAACCTGGGGGTGACTCTAGAGTACAAGCACTTCTTCATCACATATATGAACATGTCCAATTATATGGGGTCTTTACTGACGACAGGTACCCTCACGGTGTTCAGATATGACGCAATACAAGATGCTGGGAAATTTAACACTCATGCTTTAACCGAGGATGCTGAAATAGGCTTGAAACTAAATCTAGCCGGATATCAAGGGGTATACGTAAACGATGTTGTTGGAGAGGGGTTGATGCCTTACGATCTAGATTCATATGAGAAACAAAAACGGCGCTGGTCAATGGGTAATGCCCAGATCATAAAGGATAACCTGTTCAAGATTCTCCGCACCCCAATCTTTAATTGGAAAGAGAAGATTGCAATTTTTGCGCAACTTACAGCCTGGCTAAACTTCTGTTTATTGCCAATCTTCGCGATATTCACAGTTGGAATTATGGGTTTATTCACGAATATTTCAAGAATGAGCTACGACATTATTCTAATAGTTTCCTTAACTACGCTGTTCACTTACGTTCTGTTTAAACTTATATCGTTTGTGCTTATATTTAGGAAAGAGAATATTGGGCTTATCTCCACTCTAAGGGCATGGCTTGTACATATTGGAATGCAAGAAGTTTATTCTTATGCCTTGTTCTTAGTCTTATTGTCACCGAATAGTGAATTCATCAGGACGAATAAGTTCTTGAATATGAACTCTAGGAGCTTCCCTAGTGGAGTTGTGAATGAGATTATTCTAGTGACCTTGTCTGTTGTCCTAGCTGTACACTTCTATCTGGTGTCAGATGTGATTGGGTTTATGGCTGTGACTCTTGCCGGAATTTTGTTCAGCTTAATATTTTATGTAGCTTTCGAATTCAAGTATACTAAGAAGTACTCGAAGTATGCTTTCGAGAGATTAAATATTAAAGCTGATAAATTATGAGAATTGCGCATCTTGCCCCACTATGGCTTACTGTTCCTCCGAGAGATTACGGCGGTTTGGAAACAATCTTAGCTTATTTAATAGATGCCCAAGTAAAGCAAGGGCACGAAGTGACACTATTTGCATGTGCGGGTTCTAAGACGACTGGACGCGTGATTGAGGTTATAGAAAAACCTATGTATGAATTGCTAGGGAAATTTGACTGGAGTGCGGTATATGCGTATGAGTTTCTTGCATACTATGAATTATTCAAAAGGATAGAAGAGTTCGACATCGTGCACAATCATTTAGGATTCCATTTTTTAGCAACTGAACCCATTATCCCAATTCCTGTTGTAACAACTAATCACAGTAGTGTTGAACCAGATTTTCCATACTTGTCTCAAAAGTTCAAGGACCTAAATTATGTATCTATAAGTAATGCACAAAGAAGCAACGCACCTTACTTAAATTATGTGGGTAATGTCTACAATGCTGTAGAACCCGAAAAGTTTAATCCGAACTTTGAAACAAACCAAGAATATTTCTTTCACATAGGTACTATGTCGAAAAATAAAGGTGTAGATATCGCTGTGAAAGCGGCCCATGAATTAGGTGAAAGACTTATACTTGCTGGTGAGGTAAGGCCGGAGGATCAAGAGTTCTGGGACACAGAGGTTTTGCCATTAGTAGATGGACAGAAGATAAGGTTCATAGGCAAGGTAAACCACGAACAAAAAGTTGATTTGTTTAGGAACTCAAAGGCATTGCTATTCCCGTCCCAGTGGAATGAGGCTTTTGGGATGGTCGCAATAGAATCTTTAGCTTCTGGAGCTCCTGTCATTGGGTGGAATAGTGGTGCTATTCCCGAAATCGTGAAAGATGGTGAAAATGGTTTCGTAGTAGATAATATTGAGGACTTTAAGAAAGCCATGCAGAATATTTCACAGATTGATAGGAGAAAATGTGTAGAGGGTGTTCACGAACGCTTTACTGCGGATGCAATGGCTAAGAAGTATGTAGAAATTTATCAAAGTTTAATCTCGCAGAAATAATATGAATATTCTTGTTGTAGCACCACCGATTTATCCAGTACCTCCTTACAAGGGTTATGGAGGTAGCGAGAGAGGCATTTATGAACTATGTATGGGGATGTGTGATCTGGGGCATAAAATTTACCTTGCAGCCGCAGGTTCTTCCACGATTTCTCATCCTAGTCTAACCTTAATTGGGTTCAAATCTGAAACCCCTTGGGAGAAAACAGTTGAAAATAAAGAGTTTGTAGATAAGCGAGATATGGACAAAACTGAGCTTGATAGAAATTCGGAATTACATGCCAAAGTCATGCAAGAGTACGATGCTTTTTTAATGACTAGGATAAAAGAACTTATCTCGGAAGGCGCCGTAAATGTGATCAACTTTCGCCACCAGTCTCAAGCAATTCTTGATTTTATTACTGAATCTCCGGTACCCTTGGTATTCAGCATGCATGCTGCAGCCTTTGAGTTAGATAAAAGATTATATAACTCAAAATGTACAGTCACAGTTCATACTCAAAGCATGAAGGATCTGTTGCCACCTGAAGCCAATGTGGTAGTGGTGCCATATGGTGTAACTTCCGACGGCGTTCCATTCTCTGAATACACATTGTCGCAGCTAGAATCAGGTGAACGATTATCACTGGAAGTGCAAAAACAAATATATGCAAAAGGGCAGGATTACGCATTATCTTTAGGAACGATAGGGAAGCATAAGGGGGTAAGGACAGCGATAGAGATTGCCAAGGGGAATAATACACCTATTGTAGTCGCAGGAACACCAACACCAAGGTTTGCTGGAGATTATGAGAATTCTGTAGGTTACTTTAAGAGAGAGATAGAACCCCAAATTGACAATGATAGCGTTTACTACTTTGGAAATGCGGACGAAAAGACAAAGTATGAGCTTATGAAATATGCAAAGTATTTTATCTTTCCGGCCGGGTATGAAGATAAACGCTGGAAGGACACTTTTGGTAGGGTTATAGCTGAAAGTTTACTCACAGGTACCCCAGTGCTTGTATATGCAGATAGTGGTGGTTCTGTAGAGCAAGTAGAGCATGGTAGAAATGGTTTTATATTTAATACGGTCGATGAGGCCATTGCATACGCAAACGATATCTCAAGGATAGATAGAGAATACTGTAGAGAATATGCAATGGAGAATCTGAGCAGTAAAAGGTTTGTAGAAGCATCGGAAAAATTATTCAGTAGCCTAATAGCTAACTGAAGTTTATATTACTATACACAGTCAATGAAAATTGCTCATGTTGTTCCAGTTTTAGCACCTATCCCCCCACTAAAGTATGGGGGAATTGAAAGAATTGCTGCCCAATTAGCCGAGTACCAAGCTAGTAATGGTGATGAAGTAACAGTGTTCTGCGCCGGGCAATCTACACTAAAAGGAAATGGGATAAAAATGGTAGAAATCTCGCCATTTCCTACACTGCAAAACCCAAGTGAACACACTAAATATGAGATTGACGAATTCCTATCTGTTATTTCTCGTCAAGGGGAGTTTGACCTAATACACTTCCATTTCGAGCCAATAATTGCAAACTTCAAAATCCAAGGTTTGGAGTTTAATCTACTTAAGTATCTGCGTACACCATTCATCTGTACATTTCATAACATGACGAGTGTTGAGGCCCATCAACAGTATTATAAAGCCAATAAAGATATTCATTCTGTTTTCTGCAATTTTGTAAGTGAAAGTCAAAGGAAGCCCCTTAAGGATTATTTCTTCAACAGTGAAGTCATCTATAATTCAGTTCCGGTTGAAAAGTTTAGGTTTAATGATGAGCCGGAAGATTATTTCGCATTTCTAGGTAGAATAATTCCTGAAAAAGGAATATTTGAAGCAATTGAGATTGCAAAGAGATCAAATACGCGACTGTTAATTGCAGCCAAGACAGACAAAGAAGATCTAGAATTCCTAAAGAATGAACTTGGTGACCTAGTTGATGGGAAACAAGTAAAGTTTATCGGAGAAGTTGGGCATGATGAGAAGGTTGAACTACTGAGTAATGCGAAAGCACTACTCTTTCCAATTAAATTGGCAGAATCTTTCGGGCTTGTCATGGCTGAATCCTTGGCTTGCGGTACGCCGGTAGTTGCTTTTAATAGGGCATCTGTGCCTGAAGTAATAGAGAATGGGGTAACAGGTATAATTGGTGAGTCTGTCGAAGATATTGTAGGCAAGCTTCCTTTACTAGAGAAAATCGAAAGGAGTAAATGCCGTGAAAGTGTATAGAAAAAGTTCTCAAATGATGTGATGTGTAGAAATTATTCTGATTTCTATCGGAAAGTTTTAAGGGAGTTTAAGCCATTACAAAAAAAATTGTAGTTATGTCGAGACGTGACTACATTACAAAACATATCTACACGGATTTTGGTAGCATTGCATATCATTTCAAAGGACCTAAAATGGCGGATACAGCAATAATATTCTTACACGGCCATTTTGATAGCGCTTTGGAGAATAGAAGCTATCATCTTTTTGATCAGAATGACGAGGTATTGAAGATTTTCCTTGATCATAGATGGCATGGTTCTTCGACTAGGACTAAGTTCTATCCGTCACTATCAGAAAGAGCTGAAGACATAGACATACTGATCGAAAGTATTCTAATAAGTTTCCCTAGCATTGCTAACCTCCATATAGCGGGATACTCACAAGGCGGGGCGGTTCTACTATATTACATAACTGGAGACCAAAGCCAGAAGTCAAAGTTAAACTCTGTATTTATTATTGCCCCCAGAATCAGGCTTCGGGACTATCTTAAGTGGTTCTCAAAAGATATAGATGAAATGGAACGGTTGGGAAAAAAGGATTTTACAAAAAAGTATAGGTCAAAAGGTCTGGTTAAATATAACGGGAAATATCTAAAAGAATTTTCGGAAATCAATCTTTATGATCTGGTGAGTAAACTCAAAGTACCAAGTGTGTTGATTAGAGGCACGGAAGATGATTTAATTACAAAAGAAGAAGCTACCCGATTAATAAATTTGAGTAATAACAGTATGGCCTATCATGAAATTTCTGATTTAGGACATAATCCAGATCCTAAACATTGGAACAAAATTTACAAATATATTAAGAGATCTATCGATGCCTAAGTTGACAGTAGTTATTCCTACTTATAATCGCGCAAGAACACTGGGAAGGGCTATTGACTCAGTGTTGACACAAGATTACAAGGATATCCAGGTACTTGTTGTTGACGATGGTTCAACAGATAATACACAGAAGGTACTTTCAGAGTATGAGGATGTTAGTAACCTAGCGTATATTCAATTGTCTTCTCCTGCATCAGGTACAGCTTCTGTAGGGCGAAATATCGGGTTAGCGTGTACAAATACTGAGTTAATATCGTTTCTAGATTCTGATGATGAATTAGTTCAATCAAAGTTTAGCAAGCAGGTGGATAGAATGTTGGCAGATCAGGAAAAGCTATCCAATCTGCCTGTTATTCTCCAGAACCAGACTACATACAAGATGCATACCGAGATTGATATTTGTTATACGCAGCTTGAAATTGTGAACACGGATGGGACAATCAGTCCATCAGGAGATGTAATCAGCTCCTTTTTCGGGTTCTATCCAAATGTTGTAATTCCAAACATGAAAAATAATATTGGCACTAACTTCACTACCGCCTTGGCGAGAAAAGAGGTCTTCAGGCTTCTGGGAGGATTCAAAGTTGTCCCAATTGGTGAGGATGCAGAGTTTAAGGAGCGGGCATTTATTTTTGGCTGCAACGAATCTTTTATCAATGAAGGACTTTACAGATACTACCTAGGCTCTGATAACTCCCTAATGCAGAATGCTAAAGAAGTTTCTGAATCCGAGAAAGCAGCCAAGGAGGCTGCAGATGCAGAGTACGCGAATACTAAGAGAGAAATGCGTCTTTGTAGGACAGAGCAAGAGTTTATCGAAAAGTTCAGTGTCCCAGTGAGTATTTCAACAATTAAAGTAATGAAAGTACACAACCCTAATATCTTAGAACTCGACAGCAAAATACCCATGACAGAAGAAACATGTAGGTTACTTGAGAAGGAAATTATTAAAGGGAAGTAATGGTGAGTAAGCTAAACTACAAGAACATAACCGGTCTGACGACCGTTGTTGCGGAGAGTATCAGCTCTGACTTCTACAAACTTAAATCATCATATAAAGCATTGAGAATATATGAGTTATTCGCTCAGATAATTACAATTAGAGGTGCTCAGTTCCTGACCAATTTCAACAGTGAGGAGCAAGAAGAGCTAAAAGCCAGTACTGTTTCTCAGCTAGCAAGTTCTGCGGAATTGGAGATTGCAGAGGAACAGGCATTGATAGAAAGCTTCTACTTGGGATTAATCTGTCAAACTTTAGTACATGCGAATATCCCAATCCCTGAATCATTCCAGATATTTGGTAAGTTTGAACTTTTGGAAAAAGAAGTAGGATAATTACTGTGTTGTTCTAGTCGCACTTCGAAATCGTGCACATGTAGTGGAATTGGCGGTAGAGAACTACGCTTTATTGACATCTCTCCCCGCATTATGTAACTTATTGCATAAGTAAATATATGCAGTTATATATCTGTGTTATTTACATTTAATTAATTTTTATTCTTTTTGCCATGCTTAATAAAGCAAAAGCACGTAGACAAGGAAAGTCAGCCTTCACCTTGGTCGAAATTTTGGTGGTAATTGCCATTATCGCCATCTTAGCAGTTGTTGCGTTTGTAGCACTTAACCCTGCTCAACGTATCAACGATGCAAACGACGCTAAGCGCCGTGAAGACGTTCAGGCAGTATTAAATGCAATTGCACTATATGCAGTAGACAACAGTGGTAACTTGCCAACAGCAGGGAGCCAACCACTTCCTTTGGTTACAAACGCCAACATCATGACAGCTGGTGTAGCCGTAAACACATTGGATGGTATAAGCCCAACTTACCTCACCACTTTCCCAGCTGATCCAGCAGGAACTCAGTACCGAGTGGGAGTATTAGCAAATGGAGCAGCAGCAGTCGGAGCTTCTCTGAGTGACGCGAGCTTGTTTGTAAGAAGCCAGTAGTTTAATACGTAATTAGCTACCAGGCGGTTCCGATGAAATCGGAACCGCCTGGTTTTGCGTTGCGAGCAAATTACATTACGTTACAACCGGTCTAGGTTACTTAGTGTGGAAAGGATCGTTCTGCAGGGGAGTAGGCAAAGACTTAGAAGACCTGGCTTCAAGATCCTGCTTCACCACCTCGTAGCTCTCGATATTTACCTCGGGAAGCGCGATTCCTGGCACAAAGTCGATACTGCGCTGAGACAAAAGTAGATTGAGAGTGTATATGCCCAAGTATGTGTTGGCTAACAACAAGGTAAGTGCCATAAACATCCCAATGATGTAAGTTCTATTCTCATTTAGTAGCTGCGCGGCGCGCGAATTTTGTTTCATAGTTAGTTAGCGAACAATAACATTTTGAACATATACTCTGATACTAAAGTATGTATCAACTCGGGCATCGCCATCACTCACTACACGGTTCAACCGCATCGCATTTATGTTCATAAAATAACGTGACCGCTGCAACATAGTAGTAAACTGAACGGCATTTGCAAAGTTTCCCCTGGTTGTGACCTCTATCTCGATGTAACTCAACCCATTTGATGCGTCTGTAGTGCTCTTGGGAATGTTGCTAGTCCCGGCTGGAAGCTCGAAACCCTCCTTACTGAGTCTAGTGTCCCCCAGCCGGATCACAATTTGATTTTGCGTAAGGGCTGCGATCTCCTCAATCTCTTCTACTACTTTCACAAAGTTCGCTGTTGTAGGGAGGAGCGAGTTGAGTTTCAACTCGTTCACTTCACTGAGAATCGTCTCGTAGTTACTGCGCAAATTTTGATATTTAACCCGGCGAAGATTCTCTTCCACAATTTGCGCATTCGTCTCCTCGATATTGCGCACCAGGCTATTTATTTGAGTCACAATCAGGACAAGGCTTGAGACCCCAGCCAGGATAATCAGCAACAAAGCCACTAGTTGTTTCTCATGTGTAGTAAGCCTCATAGTAAACTTTTAAACGGTAATTGTGCCTCAAGTGTAAACTCTACATTTGTGCCTGACTCCAAACTCCCCAAAGGTAGCACTACACTTTGGAAAATAGGCTTCTGTCTCATTTGGTCAGCCATATTCAATACATCCTGCCTGTTGATAGCAGTTCCTGAGACAGTGACCAGCCAATAAAGTACATTTGCTGGGGCCAATGGATCCTTCTCAATCGCCAAGCTATCGATTGTAATACCAGCGGGGGTGATTTCCGCGATTGTAGCCAGCACACGATCCCATTGGTAAATGCTTGAGGTCACCTTTTGAATCTGTCCAGAATTCGTATTCAAATTGTTGATTACCCCCTCAATCTCGCTAATTCGTTCACTCTCACTTACCCTTTGGAACGAGGCCTTCCTTTCTGCTGTCTGTACAAACTGTCCAGTTAGCCAGAAACTTACTGCCAAGCCTAGGAAAATCAGCAAAATCAGGTTGAGCAGAATGAAGAGCAGATACTTTTTGAGCACCTGTGATAGCTGGCTGCGTCGATACTCCACCTTTGCCACATCAGGCACCAAGTTGATACTAGTTGTGTTGGGATCGCCTTTGGCGATCCCTTTGACAGCTCCACCCATGATTGCAATATATTCATCCTTGTGTTGGCTATCTAAGTAGCTCTTGGTATCTTGATCTTCTATTTGGTAATTAATCCTTTCGGCTTTTATTCCCAGCTTCTCGAAAGCAGGCAGCAGCACGTCGACCTTCTCAGTTATACCGTGCAAAAGGATTGGGACACTATTTATATCCTGTGTTTGACCAAAACAGTATTGAATGGCGGAGCTGATGGCCTGGACGATCATACGCACGTTGACGCTGGCATTGATAGGCCCAGTATTGATGTTCGTGGAAAAAGTTACTTCATTGTTGGAAACCACACTAAGCACGAGTGAGCTTTGGTCTACGTCAAGCAGAACACAGTTTTTGCTCAACGTTGAGTCTATAGTCTGCAAAAGGTTTGCGGAAGCTACCTCACGGGGGATAAACAACAAAGCCGTGAGCTTTGCGGCCTTTAGCATCGCCATGTAATTATCAATTATCTTCTTTGAAACAGCTGCCAACTGCACCCGAGTCTTGTTGTTTTGATTGCCAATCCGATGCCAGTCCCAATACACTTCTTTTACCTCCATGGGAAGGAGTTCGGCAATGCGGTTTGTGATGATAGAGCGCAGTTCGTCTTTGGCCACCCCAGGCAGCTCCATAGTAATGAAGAAACTCTGAGACTGGGGTATAAGCAATATCACGTTCTCGGTCGAGGGAAGACGTGGGTGAGCGCTAGAAAGTAGTTCGGATAGCTCTTTGCCCACTGCTGCAGGATCTAAGATACTACTATCTTTGACCAGAGTCTCTGCAAACACTTTTTCTTGGAAATAGCGTAGGTTGTAGACATTCTTCTTTGCTGAATCAAACTGCAATATACGGATACGACTTCCATCTATTTCTAGACAGATGCATGCGCTAAGATTTACTACTTTGTCGAACTCAATATCAACTAAAGCCATGTATATAGAATATGATATATCAAAACCGCTGTCGAGCTAAACAGCAGCATAAACTAATTTATAGTCCAAGACTCAACGCTCAACACATTATCCGACCCAGGTGGAACTGGATCGGCAGTAAAATTGAACCCTTCGGCATTGGCAGTTATATTTGAGTCTACAGTCAAACTGGAGCGGTCCTCAATAAAAGCGGCATCGCCGGCCCACGCGGCACCTGTAATATTTACTGCATAGGTAAGTGGGCCGGAATATTGGTCATGCTTAAATCGAATCTCTTGCTGAGAGAATATGATGCCAGTCACAGTCGCCCGGCAATCGCAGGAGTTTTGGTCCAAAAAGAAAACATCATCTTTGGCTGCGATTGCCGGCAAGTCACTTCCAGCATTGTGGGTATAGTTGAGGCTTTCTACAATTATTTGGCCATTGGAAATGATTGTTCCTGTCAGGTTGTACGTTGTTCCGCTTGCAAACGTCAGGGTAGAAGTGGAATCAATGTAATGTACCCCACCACTCATTGTATTGCCATTAAGAGTGAGGAAATTGAGAAATTGTTGCGGGGTTGTGTAGTACGTTCCTGCATTTATAGCCACTTGCTTGTAGTCATCGAACTTAAAGCTAGGAATCTGAATTGTGGGTACAGATAATCCACTGTTGACAATTGCTTGGCCTGCGTAGCCACCAGATGTGATGTTTACGGCAACTTTGGAAAGGGCTACATTTTGCACATACCCATTGTTTGTAATCCTAATGCGGTCAATTGCTCCCACATTACCTTCAATCTCGGTTGTCAAAGGATTGTCTTGTACTCTCGCACCATTGCGGATACTCGTGTTTGAGCCATTACCTTGACCTGCGGCTGCCACATTGCCCTCGACCAGTGTTCCTTCGTCCAGATCAACATTATCGTTGCTCCACAAATTTCCTCTTAATCGGGCACTAGATTTGACCAGTTGGACATTCTCGCCAGCGAAGACTGCATAATCTTCTAGCAAATTTGCTTGTCCTGAGATGCTCACAGTGGCGATCAGCTGACGTCTCACAGGTTGATTGATGGTGGTAACTGTAACCTGTCGCTCATTTACTCCTGTGTTGGCAATCGCTATTTGAATAACCACGCCATCTTCGCTTGTATAGGTTTCTCCAACATAGTTGCTATTCCGTTTCAGCCTAATGAGTGCTTCTTCGAATGCTGCGTCCATAAATATCTGTGAACGAGTAGCTAGTACAGATGTGCCCTGAGAACGGTACTGGTTGACACTTATTGTAGCAGTAAGCAGAGACACGACCACCAGGATGATTGCCAACGCAGAAACGATAGCGATAGATGCCTGTGATTTTAGGTGACTTTTTTCGGTACTCATATGTATTTCAGGCTCATAGTTGACGTTATAGATTCACTTACCAGTGGTTTGATTAACCCGGCCGGGTAATTCTCCAGAGTGAGTTGCAGCTGGATCGCCCCGGCCGCATCGGGTGTAGACAGGTCTGTGACTACAAACAAAGATACATTCACGTCACCCCCAGTTATACTAACCGCAGAGCTTCCATTTTCTTGTCGATATACGCGGTTATCTTGTCTAAAATAGGTGATCTCTGCGGTATTAGGCAGTGTAATCACCAAAATATCGGTAGGCTCTACACGTACAAAACGTCCAAAATACATGTCGTCACGGATACTCTTTACCAATATGCGCAAGTCTTCGTTTACATTTACGCGATCTTCGATCACAGTCTTAAATCTATAAACAGACAAAATAATGTTTGCCAATACACCGGATACGATAGATAAGATCAAGATATACACAAGCACCTCAATGAGGGTAAACGCCGGTTTTGACTTTTGTTTAGTTAGAAGTTTTTCCAATTTGTGAGTACTTGTTGAAAACTAACTTCACGTGGCTGACCACCGTACTCCCAAGTTACGGTGGCGTCGATAATGTACGTCTCAGGATCAGGCGTCCCCCCCGACGCCACCAGCTGCCCTTGGCCTCCGCGCTGGCCTTGTTCCAGCACGATAGAGCGCGTAAACTGATCAACCGTCTCTGTCCCCGGAACAAAGATGAACCCTTCTACTGGGTCTTCGGCAAAATGAAATGTCCCAGCTGCCAAGGAATTCCAGTCCTCATTCCGCTTGCTTGTGGTTAACTCGATCAAGTCGTGCGCCATCAGTTCGGCCAGGGTGAATTGTCGGGCCAGCTCGGCTGTCTGCAGGGATTGTCTCAGTACATCGTAACCGCTTACTGCTAGGATAGCCAACATAGCTACACTCAAGACTATCTCGATCAAACTAAAGGCTCGTATTGTTTTGCTAAAGGATGTCTTCGACAATGCCAAGTGAATTAATAGTTACTTCTCTGTTTATCCCGCCAGCCGAGACAGAGATAGAGCCCGGCTCGCTTACCCTCCCTGTGAAATTGGAGAAGGTGATAATGTCATTTGTAAAAGTTGTAGACACAACCACGATAGAGTCGAGTGTATAAGTGCGGTTCTCAACATTATTACTAGAGTAAGCTGCTCCGGGGAACAGGATGTAACTTTCAGGCAGAAACTTGATAGAGTAGTCATTGCTATTATCGTTCCCCAAGGCATTTTGTCTAGCAAGCTGTATATTTGAAACTAATTCTTTGAGTTCAGAATCCAGCACGGTGTTTACGTGATAGCTGACGATGCTGGCCACAGCAATCACGCCAACGATGGAAGTAAGCGTAATGACGAGAATAATCTCAATCAGTGTAAAGGCATTCAGTTTCTTCATTTTATACTGTTTACTCCTGAAAGTAATTGGAAGATCGGGGTAATAACAGACAAAGCAACTGCAACTACTACCCCTCCCATAAATAAAAGCATCACTGGTTCTATGGCGGCCGATAGGCCGCCAAGTAATGTAGATACCCTTGCCTCGTAGAATTCAGCAATGTTTGTCAGTCCCTTGGCGACTTCCCCTGTACGTTCACTGATAGACAGAACCCGAACTTCGAAGGGCGAGAACAAGTGAGGGTACTTTTTCAGACTATCTGCCAAAGTATTCCCTACAGTTAGATCCTCCTTAATTGTTACTAAGACCTGTTTGTAAGATTCATTTTTCAAACTGTCACGGACCACATCAACAGACTCTAGGATATTTACACCGCTAGATAGAAGTGAGCCGAAAGTGCGAGCAAACAAGGCGACATTCAAGGACTTATTTATTCCGCCGATGATGGGAAATTTGAGCATAAACCTACTGCGTCTGAGCCTGAAGTTCTCTGAGCGCTTACTCGCTGTCCTGTACGCATAAATACCTACTGCAGCAAGCAAAGCCACGAAAATAAAGTTGTTACGCACCAAGTCGCTGAGTGAAATGAGTACTCGGGTAAAGACAGGTAGCTCTAGTCCACTACTTCCAAAGAACTCCTGCACTTTAGGAAAGACAAATACCAACAGCACAAATATCACTGTAAACAAAGTTGTGAACAATATGATTGGGTAAATCATTGCGTTGCGCACCTTTGACTTCAACTCATTCGATTTTTTTAGTTGATTTGCCAAGTGCCGCAAACTTTCGGCCAAAGTTCCTGTTGCCTCACCCACTTTTACCATTCCTACGTACAAGGGCGGGAACAATTTAGGGTAGGCTTCGAAACATTCCGAAAGTTTGCGACCGTTACGCAAACTGAGTTCCGTATCTTTTACAAACTTACGCAACAGCGGCTTGTCCAGGTCTTCATAGAAGGCTTCTAGTGCCTCATTGATGGACAAGCCGGATTCCAACATCGAAGCAAAGTACTCCAAAAACTGAGCTTTGTCTGTTTCACTGACTCGCTTTAGAAACTTATCCGTAAAACTTTCTTTGGCTTCGGGGAGTAAGCGCAGGTTGACAAGAAATAACCCTTCTTTGTCTATAAGTGCGCGCACCTCGTCCTCTGTATCAGCAAGGACAACATTACTGACAATTACACCTTCTGAAGTTGTGGCTGTATATTTGTATTCTCCCATCGATATTATTACTCTTGTGCTACGCGCATTACTTCTTCTAAGGTGGTCACCCCGTCATCCACCAGTCGAATACCGTTGATAAACATTGGCATATGTTCTTGTCTGATCATCTCTGCGGCAAGCTCATGTACTGGAACTCTGTCGATTATCAATCCTCGTACCTTATCTGTTATCTCAAACACCTCATAAATTCCTATTCGACCTTTGTAACCTGAATTCCCGCAACGAGCACAGCCCACTGGCTGGTGCAAAGATACAGAAGCTAGTTTCTCCTTCTCCTCTGCGGGTAAGGCAATTTCTTCCAGCTGCCTCTCGATAAGTTTTTTGGAGATACTATCAATTTTTATTTTTTGTTTGCAGTCATTACATAACTTTCTAACCAGTCGCTGGGCAATGACAAGCTGCAAAGTAGAGGCAAGTAGAAAAGGCTCTATGCCCATGTCAATAAACCGGGGAATAGCTCCTGGGGCATCGTTCGTGTGTAAAGTTGACAATACCAAGTGTCCGGTCATTGACGAGTGGATCGCCATGTTGGCAGTTTCCTCGTCACGGATCTCTCCGACCATGATAATATCAGGGTCCTGTCGCAACAATGACCTTAGCCCATTTGCAAAGGTTACCCCAATGGCCGGGTTCACCTGCGTTTGATTGATCCTAGGCATACTGTACTCAATCGGATCCTCAATAGTATTGATATTCACATCTGGCCGGTTAAGTATCTTCATTACGGTATACAAAGTAGTGGTCTTTCCGCTTCCTGTCGGCCCAGTTACTAAAATCATGCCATCTGGCCGTTGGATCTTCTCTTCAATAACCTTCAATTCGCTTCCCGAGAACCCCAGGTCTTTGAGTGTAAGGTTCTTCACCGATTCGTCCAAAATTCTAATCACAATCTTTTCCCCATGGTATGTAGGCAATACAGACACACGCAACGATATGGGAAGATCGTTTACTCGCAAACTGATACGACCATCCTGAGGACGACGATGTTCGTCGATCTTCAGATCCGCCATAATCTTAATGCGCGCTACCAGTAGTGAATGTGTGCTCTTCAAGAGAACCAACATGTCGTTTAAGATTCCATCCATCCGGAAACGGATGATCACATTGGCTTCAGTTGGTTCGATGTGAATATCGCTGGCGCCTTCGGCAATTGCATACTCCAGGATCGAATTCACGGCTTTGGTGATGGGAACGCCTTCGGCGATGTCCTTGACATCAAGCGTCTTACCAAAGCCGCGTTTGTCGTCTTCGAGAACTTTTGAGAATAAATTTTGAATGTCGGACTTGTAACCTTTGATGACTGATTGAAATGACGCCAAATCAGTAATGTAGGTCTCTAGCTCTTTACCAGTTCGTCTTCGGATGTACTCCAGCGCGTACAAGTCACCGGGGTTTACCATCGCCACCTGCAACTTATGACCATTTTCGCCAAAGACAATCACTTCGTGTTCAATGGAGAATTCCTTGGGAATCATCTGCAAGAAGTTTGGGGTTATCAAAATCTTCCCTAAACTAACATACTTAAAGCCATACAGCCTAAGAAAATAGTCATTAATCAGTTGGGGGGTAACGAGCTTATCCTTGATTAACTGGATTGCTACCAGGGTAATGTCTCCTCCGCTTTCTGCGATAATCTCAGACAACACCTTCTCATCTACAACTTTGTCATCTAGGAATGCTTTTTTTAGATTTTCTAGACTGTATTGCATGGGCAGAAACTACACAATATAGAATAGAATATATACTCGGACTAAGCAATTATTTTGTCGAAGCTTTCAGCCTAATCTCAAAATCGCGCAACACATTCATATAAGCCACAAATGCCTCATAAGGAGAGTTGTAAGGATTGAAGTACTTATGAACGTCGCCATCATTGAACCACTTTGTACACATGTAGTAGAAGTGGTCGGAGGTCTGTAGGCGGCGCCAATCTTCGATTAGCGCCGCATCATCTGTCTTCAAAACCTTTTTCTCCAATTTATAGATTTTATTCAAGGCATCGTGCTGCATTTCGTTGGATCGCCACGCAGACAAATCACGTTCAATATCGGCCCATGAGATGTAATCAGGTACATCCAATTCTGCGGTCGGAGAAAACCTTTCAGCCGCTTCTGCTGGCGTCACAAAATTATTGTCAGGGTGTTTGAGAATCTCTGCAGGCATCTGGCGCATGAAATCAAAAATCCCAGTATCTTCCCATTGATGTTCACCCAGTGTTTCATAATCCATGAACAAATTTACCAAATCCCCACTGCCATTAATCGCCGAAACCCAAGTACCAAACTTGTCAGCAGTGAGAGGGAAGTCTGCCCAGTCACGACTTGAAAATCGGAAAGCGATATCGTCAGACAAACGATAATTCTTTAGCAATAGTTTGGTATTGGGCTGGCCAGGAGGTGCATATACAAAATTGGGGCTTCGCCAGCCCAAAACATGGTCCGCGCCTTCCGTGAGGATTACATCATATCCAAGTTTATGAACCTGTTTAGCCAAATCATTATTATAGATGAATTCGGTATTGCGGAACGTCCGTGGTTCGTAGTTGAACAGATCCTTAAGCTTGCGACGATGCATGTCCACTTGCTCCTTAAATTCTTTGGCGGAGTAGAGGGCCGCTAAGGAGTGGTAGTAAGTTTCACTGAGGAGTTCCACGCGGCCCGTGTCTACCAACTGTCTAAACAACTCGATCACGTCTGGCCGGTGCTCCAACAATTGATCCAAAATCACCCCCGTGATCGAGTAGCTGACCCTAAACTCTGGATAGGTATTGAGTAATTCGAGCATCAACCTGTTGGCAGGGACATAGCATTTATCTGCTACCTTATTGAGGATATCTGGATTGGAAAGCCGGCTCCCTGCTTCGGATTGAAAATAGTCCGGTCGTCCAACATCAAAGATGCGGTAGTCGCGGATGCGGTAAGGTTGGTGGACATGAAAGTATAAACAAACAGATGCCATACTCAATTGTACGCTAAGTTTTGCTCTGCGACCAACTGTTTATAGATTTGCTTGCATCGGTAAGCAGCTCTGTCCCATGTCGAGCGTAGAGCTTCTTGCTTTCCATTCTGGGACAAAGTATTACGCAAGCTGCTGTGCTCAAGCACCGAGACCATCATATTTACCATTTGGTCGACATCCCAGAAATCAACTTTGATCGCGCCCTCTAGAACTTCCCCAACCCCAGACTGCTTAGAAATAATTATTGGAGTCTCGTGCAGCAGGGATTCCAGGGCGACAAGTCCAAAGGGCTCAGAGACAGAGGGCATTACAAATAAATCAGCAGCAGAGTAGATACGTTCACGATTTTTGCCACGCAAGAAACCCGTGAATACAACCTTATCCCCAATTCCCAGTTTAACTGCCTGGTTAATAAGTTGTGGTTCTAGTTCTCCTGAACCGACCATAAGAAAGAGCGTATTGGGTCTGTATTGGAGGACTCTTTGGGCCGCTTGGATAAATATGTCTGCACCTTTTTGCACAGTGAAGCGGCCCAAGAACAATACAAGCTTCGTACCATTATCTTTCAAGACATTTAAGCCATCGGATATCTCAGAAAAAGTTTGCAGTGCATTCTCTGCCTGGGAGATATCCGACTCATCTATACCATTGTGCACAACCTCGATCTTGTCGTCGGCAATTCCGTACTCTTGCATAACTATACTCTTAGTGTACCCTGACACCGTACAAACTTTATCAGCAAACTCCAATCCTTCCTTCTCGATTTTAATTACGCCGGGGTGTCCGTTGTTCCCGCCTGTGCGGTCGTACTCAGTCGCATGGATATGTACCACCAGAGGCTTTCCAGATACTTGCTTGGCGTTGATCCCAGCCAGAAAAGATAACCAGTCGTGGGCATGAATGATATCGAAGGTTTCTTCTTCTGCAATTTTTCTGGCGGCCTCGCCATAGCGGACAACTTCTGCAATGAGGTCGGCACCATAAATACCATTGCCAGCATACTTGAGACTGTCCGCATAGATAGAAGAGGTGATATAAGGGGTGAGAAGTGAGTCCACCTCCCTGAACTTAACTTGAGCACCTGGTAACTCAGCAAAAGCAATTTTCATGTAATTGTCTAGCAGGGGAATACGACGAGGGAGTACGAAGGTTATCTCCATATCTTCGAGGTTGCTCAATGCACGGGTTAGACCACGACAAGCTACCCCCAATCCTCCACTGTTATGAGGTGGGAACTCCCACCCAAACATCAAAACGCGCATGGGCTTCACGAAATATAGATAAAACGTTTAGGCGTAAAGACTAGTCGGTGCACCCTCAGTCTAGGCATCTAGCGCTTTGGTGTCAAGCATAATCTGGCGACAGCGATTTCTCTTTCTGGATGAAATCATTCACCGTTTTTATGTATTCAGCGTGGCTCCACGTAAGCGGCGTGGCAGACAGATGAGCTCCAGTTTGCGGGTGGAGTTGCTCAGGGAGTAAGCTTCCTGGCCCTGCCCAATTATTCACCCATTCCAAAATTTCGATCGCTGGTTGCAAATCGTCAATACTTTTCGCTGTAGATATCAGGTACTGAGCCTTCCACAAAGTTGTGACGATCCAAGGATTTCCGGGAACTTCATGGGAAACTCGGTAGTAGTTATCGTTCTCGTACCTTGGCATACCACCAACACCACACTTGCAGCCTAAGCGATCGAAGGTATTGGTGATAACTTTAGCAAGCAACGGATCATGAACATCTAGTACCCCGAAACGATAAACACCATACACAGCAGAAATATCTTGGATCTGATCATACTCAATATTGCCATCGGAGTAGGAGAGTGAACGATAAAAGAGCCCTTCCTCTTCATTCAGTAGATGCTCCAGAATTGCTTGCTTGATCTCGGCGGCGGCGGTGGTATATTCTGCGAAGCGGGTTTCCTTGCCGAGTACCTCGGCCAAACTCGCCGCCGCCATCAAAGCCCCGTATACAGCGGATGCAGTGAATGTGTGTACTGCGTAACGTTCCTCCCACAAGTCATAGCTCGGTTGTGGCAGTTTGAGGTCAGGATAACGGTAGTCTATCAAGAAATGGGCCGCTTTCTTCATCAGTGAGTTATAAATTTCCTCAACATACTCCAAATCCTTTGAATTTTGGTAGTAGTTATGCAAAGCAATTAGTACCAACGCAGTCTCGTCTTCTTGAATCGGAAGCTGAAACTTATCCCCACGTACCCAGGGGTGCCAGGAACTACCCAGAGAACGGTCCGCTCGGTACTTGTGCATAAAATATCCACTATCGCTGATTGTTTCATTGGAGAAATCCAAGAACCTGGCCGCGATATTGTGGTACCCGCTATCGGCCAAGGCCATAGCGGTAAATGCAGCATCCCGCGGCCAGTGGTAGCTATAAGTATCCCGGCCGTATTTAAGTAAGTCGCTATCCGCGGAGGCAATAATTGCCCCTCTGTTATCTACATGAGTGCGGATAACGATCAAAGATTTCTGATACAAGTCCAACAACTGGGGTGATAGCAACTTTGAGCTTGGTGTATGAGTGTGTGACCAAGCTTCCCAGTACTCAGACGCAGTCTCCAATAGATAATCCGGAGTACGATTGATCACGTACTTATTTAGTTCAAGTGCTTCGTTGACATACTTGCCGATACACATCCAGTAGTTCACAGTTTGGGCCTTATGCGGCAATAGCTGGAGTGTAACGCCAAGCACAGAGTCTACCAACCCGTGTTCGATCGGGTTCTTTTCTAATTTCCCGTCCTCAGCGTCCTTGAAAGTTCCTTCTTTCCCCTCGATCCCAAAAATCCCGACGCTATAATCTTCAAAGGGTCTGTTATTTACAGTGGCATTGAACAAAAATACGCGCCTACCCTTGTAGTGGACTAGCACATGGTGCGATGGGTCATAGTAAGCAGTATCGCCTCGGTGAGATTCATAAATCTCAAACTGGTGATTGAAGTACACTTTTACTTCTCGGGTATGTTCGGCCAGGTTTGTAAGCTTTACTTGGCGGATGTAGATTGTCTTCTCGTTATAAACAACATCATTGAATACCACTTCGATATGAAGATGTTCACTCGTTACCTTGACCTCGCCCATCATATTGCTGCCCTTGTATGTCACTGCTACCTGCCAAATAGGGTTATCCAACCAATACATTGCGCCATCAACGAATAGTCCAACTTTATGGATAAATTTGCCGGCTAGGTGATTTTCTAGCCCGACGTAGGGGTAATACAACTCACGGATCTGTCCATACTCGTCGTAACAGATGAGTAAGTTTCCATTTCCGAGGGCGAGTGATTTGGACATGGCAGTTTATTCTTTTAAATGCTTATACTTCAACAATGCGAGCGCCCCATACAGACCCCCGACAGTTCCAAGTTCTGCTACCTTCAATTGGGGTAGTTCAGGAAATACAGTTGGGATTCGGCGCCAATACTGTTGAACCTTAAGTAAATTTATCAGCTTCGCATTCACAAGTCCACCACCCAAGATGACTACCTGAGGTGACCAGAAGCAATTTAAGTTGTGCAATGCAACCGCAATCTCTTCATGAGCCTGCTCCCAGAACTCTGATTGCTGTAAATTGTGAGGCTCGACATTATATTTCTTTTTTATGGCCGAGCCGGAAATATGCTCTTCCCAAGAGGAAAGCTCCTCGAGCTTACGACTTGGCTGCCAATTTAAGATGTGGTGCCCAGGTTCAAACCCAAAGTATGCTTCATCAAGTCGCCCATTCACGATCCGCACGCCGCCAATCCCCGTACTGATAGTTATGTACGCTGCAATTGCGGTATCTTGACCTGCCCCGTAGAGAGCCTCTCCCAACCCTACAACCGCTGTGTCGTTCTCCAGATAGACAGGAGACATAGTGATACTGGTAAGATCTTGCAATATGGGTTTATCTTCCCAGTTGGGTAAATGCGGTAGTCGTAAGAAGCGATCTCGCAAAGGCGAAAGCGGGCCAGGGAGGCCGCCTGCGGCGGCCTCAAATTTTGTCCTCGGTGCCAAGGCATCAATAACCTGCGCGATAACTTTCAACGCCGTTGAATAGTTTTCGGGCGTATCAACCACCTTATAATCATCTATTTGATTACCATCTTTGGTGATGCCAAAACGCATTCGCGTGCCACCAATATCGAAGACCAAGTACATACTATATAATACACTATATGTTCCAAGCTAACAGGCTACGTAAGTTAAATAATTCTCCAAGAACAAAAGGGCCGATCATCTATTGGATGTCTAGGGATCAGCGTGTCCAAGACAACTGGGCGCTAATCGCTGCCCAGGAAATCGCAATCAATGATAACCAGCCGTTGGCCGTGATATTCTGTTTACAACCCAGCTTCTTAGGCGCCACCTTGAGACATTATGATTTTATGCTGAAGGGGCTCGCTGAGTTAGAGAATGAGTTATCCAAGTACAAGATCCACTTCGAGCTCATGCTTGGTGACCCTCAAGATGTGATCCCAAAGTATGTAGACAACAACCAAGCAAGCTGCGTAGTGACAGACTTCTCTCCCTTACGGATCGGTAGACAATGGCGAGAAGAGTTAGCAGAAAAGCTTCCAATACCTTTGTACGAAGTTGATGCACATAACATTATTCCTTGTTGGTTAGCCTCAGACAAGCAGGAGTTTGCAGCAAGGACGTTTCGACCCAAAGTAGCAAAACTTCTGGAAGAGTATCTTGTCGATTTCCCCAAACTGCAGACTCACCATCTCCCCTGGGGGAAAGAAAAAGTAGGTATCAACTGGGAAAAGTTGAGGGCTGATTTAATATTAGATGAAACCGTTCACCCTGTGTCTTGGGTAGTCCCTGGAGAAGCAGCTGCTCATGAGGTCTTAATCGATTTTCTTGAGAAGAAGCTGCTACATTACGCTGACCAGCGTAATGACCCAAGCCGAGATGCATTATCTAACCTGTCACCGTATCTACACTTCGGCCAAATATCTGCCCAACGGGTTGCACTTAGTTTACGTAATAAGAGAGATGTGAATGCCGAGGCATTTTTAGAAGAGCTGATAGTGCGAAGAGAGCTTTCGGATAATTATTGTTACTACAATCCCAAATACGATCAAGTGTCAGGCTTTCCTGCTTGGTCTCAACGAACGCTAGCTAAACACAAACAAGACAAAAGAGAATACACCTACACGCTCGAGCAGTTTGAGGCAGGTCACACCCACGATCCAGCATGGAACGCAGCCCAGCTAGAAATGGTGAGTACTGGGAAAATGCATGGATACATGCGCATGTACTGGGGGAAGAAAATTTTAGAATGGAGTGATTCACCCGAAGCTGCTTTACAGACGGCGCTCTACCTAAATGACAAGTATGAGCTTGATGGGCGTGACCCAAATGGATATGTTGGCTGTGCATGGGCTATAGGCGGCGTTCATGACCGGCCCTGGCCAGAAAGACCCATTTACGGCACCATACGGTACATGAACGCCGCCGGGCTCAAGCGCAAATTTAACCTCGCCAAGTACATCGAAGCTGCCAAAAGTTCAAAGTTCTCTGGGGCTGAGGTTGACTAAGGCAGACTTAGCATATAAGCTGGTATATAATGCTAAAAGGCTTCGAAATTGCCAAAACCACATTTCTGGTACTCATGTTGTTTGGAATTATGACCGCTGCATTTGTCAGCACACTGGCATTGTCCCCCATTGCGACAAATTTGAACGATACTCAGGTTGCTGGCATATCCAGCGAAGGGGAGATACTCTCCAACTTTATCCCGCTTTCGATCCAAGATACCAATACAACCTCAGATATGTATCAGACACAACTTGTAGAAGTTTCACCAAGGGCATTCAATTATTTCGCCAAAGTTGCGTTTGGAGATAAGCAAGAAATCAGCCCTAAGTTCATTGCAATCAAAAACGATAACAGTTCTACAGTTACTATAACTGTTTCGGCGATTGTACCCCAAAGTGTACAGTCGGCATTAGATATATTTGTAGTTGAACCTGGCCGTACCCACTCGGTCGCTGACGATCAACCGCCATATACAAAATCCATTACCCTGGACGTTCCGGCTGGACAAACTTTAGAGTTGGGGCTGACTTATTTTGCAGTACGCGCAATTAACTTCCCAGTTGATATAGCTTTCCAGCTTACCTACTAGCCGCTACGCAAGGCGGTCATAAATACTTCTTTGGGTACTTCGACTTTTCCAATTGCTTTCATCTTTTTCTTACCCTTCTTTTGCTTATTCAAAAGCTTCATCTTACGCGTTTCGTCCCCTCCGTACAGTTTGGCGGTTACATCTTTGCGATAGGCTTTCACATCGGCGCGGGCCAAAATATTTCCACCAATGGCAGCCTGGATTGGGACACTAAACTGTTGCCTAGGAATGATTTCTGCCAACTTCTCAACCAAGGTGCGTGATTTGCGCAGCGCGCTTTCGCGATGCGCAAGGAAAGAAAGTGCCTCAGCTTCTACTTGGTTGATCAATATATCTACTTTCACAATATCCCCTGGACGGTACTCCAAGAAAGAATAATCCATGGAAGCGTAACCATGACTAAGGGATTTAAGCTGGTCGAAGAAATTCACCATAATTTCCAAACTCGGAATTTCGTAAACCAATACTGCATGTTTTGCACCTGTACTAGATTTGCTTAGAAATTCCATTGACTTGTAAACTCCGCGTTTTTGCTGACACAATTCCATTACACCACCGACATACTCTTCGGGAGTAAAAATTTCCAGCTTGACCCATGGCTCGAGAACCACGTCGACAAGTGTGGTCTCCGGAAAATCTGCTGCTGTTCGCACGCGATAAGTACCATCTTCTTGCAGGTTCGCAGGATTGAAGCGTGGGATTTTGGTGTAGTCGGTTGTAATCAGTTTTAGCCGAAACTCGACTGTGGGAGATGTGCTGATCAAGTCGATATCAAACTCTCTCTCCAACCTTTCTTGCACGATTTCAAGGTGAAGCAAGCCAAGAAACCCGCAGACAAATCCAGTCCCCAGCGCTTGAGAGTTCTCTCGTTGGTAAGAGATAGCTGCGTCGTTAAGCGCCAATTTCTCCAGTGCATCTTGAAACTCGGAAAAATCTGCCGCATCTACGGGATAAAGGCTCGCAAAAACCATCGGCTTTGCCGGCTGATAGCCCGGCAAAGCCTCAATCTCTAAGTGTCCTTTATTCTCACGAAAATGGGTGATTGTATCTCCTACATGCACCTGACGAATATCTTTAAGTCCTGTCGCCACGTATCCAACTTCCCCTGCCTCCAGTGCTGTAGAAGTTACCATCACGGGTTTTAGATAGCCAACCTCGATGGGGGTGTTCACGGTTTCGCTTCCGATAAAGTATAGTTTATCGCGATTTGTGATCTTCCCCTGCTCAACTTTAACCAATGCCACCACACCTTTGTACTCATGAAAGAATGAGTCATAGATCAGCGCTTTTAGTGCGCTCCCTTCGGGGGCAACCCTAGGTGCTGGGACTCGCTCCACAATTGCATCCAGAATTTCTTTGACTCCGATCCCGCTTTTCCCCGAAGCCAAGATAATTTCTTCCTCTTTGAAACCAAAAGTATCCATCATCTCCAACTTTGTGCGATCCACATCTGCAATATCCATGTCTACTTTGTTGATCACTGGAATGATTGCCAAGTTCTGCTCCAAAGCCTTGAAGTAAGTAGAAAGCGTCTGAGCTTGTACTCCCTGAGTTGCATCGACGAGGAGCAATGCACCTTCGGAAGCAGCCACAGAGCGTGAAACTTCATACGAAAAGTCTACATGGCCGGGTGTGTCGATCAGGTTCAAAACGTATTCACCCTGGGACGGCTTCTGCTGCTCGCTAGAACCCTCCTGTCCCTGATAATCGTACAGCATCCTCGCCGTCTGTAGTTTGATTGTGATACCACGCTCCTGTTCCAATTCTAGCGTGTCCATCACACGGTCTTTGATGTCTCGTTTGGCCAAGGTTCCAGTGACTTCCAAAAGTCTATCTGCTAAAGTAGACTTACCGTGATCAATGTGAGCGATGATGCAAAAATTGCGTATTCGTGAGATATCTGACATAGGTAGGATTATACCTGGAAATATCTCTTAAACCAATGAAACCACAATATACTAAGAAGACTTTTTCTAACTGGGGAAGAGAGCCACTAGCTACACGGTTAGAGACAGAATTGGTTGATTTCCAAAGCAAGATTGATAGTGAAGGGGTGGATATAAGTGAACTTAATGCCGTGGCTGATCTGGTTATTGCTGTAGGCCGAAAAGCAGATGCTCTAGCTCACAAAATTCTTGCTCAAAGTCACCTGTTTGATTTCTGGTTAAACTTCTTTCAATATCTTTCTGAAGAAAACCCACCGAAGCTAAAGACAATACTTGATACCCCGATTGCTAATTATCCTGATAGCTTTGTCACTGCTTTATGTTTTTGGGCCTGCAGGTCGGGTAAGGATTATAGCAACGGGATTGTCATTACTGAAACTTCTGGCAAGCTTTCTCGCATAAACAGAGCTATAAAAAGTAACGAGTATCTGGTTCCCAGTAAGACTACCTTTAGGGACTGTGTAGCCGCTGCAATGTATACACCCCCATCTGAATTCTCACAAGTGCGCCAGACAGACTATATGAAGTTGGTCTTCCCCTACCTGGCATGTCTTCCCAACAGTTACTGGGATCGGATTCAACAACAAAGCATATTCCCAGAAAATGACATCAGCCTGATTTCATCTCTTAGGAGGAAGTGGGGTCTATACAGTGAAGAAAAACTAAAAGGCAGCATTAAGAATTGGGTGGAAGAGCTGACTAACGGTGGAATTGGTGATCGCTGGGTTGCTTCTATAACTCAGGATCTAGCGGTAAATGGCTATATAAGCTCAGGGTACCTACTTTATAGTTATCACGAGGAAGACTTGCCACAATCAGGTGCTATTTTAGAGGAAGCCCGGCACAAGAACAACGCTGCTGGAGACTATTTAGTCTTCTATGAGGAGCGGAGGAGTCACCCGGTACTTCACCTTCCGGATCTTCCGCCCCTGCATAGGTTAGCTACACAACCTCTCTCAATAAATACAGAGATATATCAGACGGAGTACGAACAATTAGTAAGGGGGGAGATAGAGAAAGTGTCAATTACCAGATTGATCACTTCTGCACAATGGCTGATTGCCGAGTTGGCCGAAGCAGAGACAGTGGATCAAGGAGATTGGTGGAAGATGCTACTCTCTCCTGACCGTATATGGTTCCTGAGTCATTGTTGGGACAGTCTTTCAAACGAGACTAAGACACGAATTGAGTTGATTGCAGAACTTTTGTTTCGGGATAAATCTTTCGATTGTCTAAAAACAGTCAAAATGATGGATACACCACTCGATGTGCTTGATCGCCAAGCACAGGCTGGGAATCCGATCGATGTCAAGATTTTGGGCGACCTCCCCGCAAAAGTGATGTCTGCAATACAAGCAAAAGATACTTACCCCTATCTCTATCCCTATGCACTTAAGGCACTTCTTTCGAACCCGCAGAACCGGGTTAACGGTTTCGATACAGAAAAGCTGATCGCGGAGCTTATAGAACAACATAAGCAAGAGAGGGGGATCAACCTAGCGGGTGATAAGGGAAGTGTTCCTGGTGTTGTACGTAATTTCGTTAATAAATACTTATCAAAGCCACTAGGCGTAGGTAACTTCCGAGAATTTGCTGATAACCCTCAAGAAGTGGAGACTTTTATTAAATTTACCACTCGTCTGAAGTTGCCTAATAGGCTAACCGCCGAAGCTGTTGCTTTGGCTGACCAATTTCCTGATTCCTTGCGAGAAGCTGATTATGAAGTTCGATATTTACCTGTACATGGTCTGGGGCACAGCACGAGGGTGACAGCCAATGATAATTATCATTGGGAATTAGTTCAAAGTAATTTAGGATCGAGTGCTGAAGTAAAGAACCGATCAAATAACGAGGAATTCTTGAAGGGGGTGGTTCTCTATTGGCAAAACGCTGAACTGTCACTTACAGATAGGGTAAAAACTAAGGAGGCATACTATCTGGCTAGGCGTTACCTCTTTATTCATAAACTGCGCAAGATACTTTCCCTTAAGAATTATTTCCAACATGGGATGACCTACTTAGTAGAACGGCTAATTCGGGATTTTGGGTTTGATACAAAAGAAGCTCTTCCTGAATTTGTAGAAACAGCACTACTTCTTGAGGATCCATCTAGTGGGCTAGATTATTTTACAAGTTTGAGAGGCGTGCTTGATGAACTTACACGGCAGGGGACAGTCTTTGAGGTTGACTTGGGATCGGCCATGAAATACCTTTTTAAGCACGATGCAAGTACGCATACTCCCTCGGCTATCTTGTGTAGCTATTTAAGTAGCAAGTCATTGGAAGAAGAGGTTGCGGCTTCAAGAGAGAGAGAACTTAGAGAGGAAGAGAGGCAAGCTTTGGAAGCAATACTACTTCAACAGCCAGATAGTTCAAGTATGCTAAAGGGCTTAATACTAAAAGAATTGACGCCTATCGCTGAGGTAGCGAAAAGAGTCCTTGCTGATCTCCCTCCAGCTGTAATGGATGTGATTATAAACATAATCCATTTCAGGTCGAAACCCTCGCGACTTAACTTGAGTGGCATACTTGAGACTGCGGGGCAAGTTTATGAATTCATTTCCTATGTGGCCCGTCTTCCGTACAGTAGTTTGTTAGTTGAAGTAGCAGCAGACGCTGTAGATCTACTTCCTGATGATAGGCAGTACGTATTTCAACATACGCTCTTGGCAGCAACACTTTCGGGCCAGGGTTCCGTTTATGAAGGCAAAAAAGCCTTGCTTGAGGGAAACTTGCCGGATTTATTGGTACATTTTGTCAACAGAAAAGATGCAACTCTAGGAGTTTTACGGGCGTTCTCGGAGTCTGGGGAGCTGAGTCAGTTTCAGCTTGTTAAGTACAAGGCTGCTTACTTTCTGGCTCTACGTGCCTACTTCTATCATCAATGCAGGGAATTGAAAGATGCAGAACAGCTCAATCCAGAGTCTTTGGTCCAGACAATTGGCAACTGTGGCTACGAAGCTACGGATGCGCAGATCGAACTTCTGGAAGCTCTAAAGCTTCTTCCCAATCTCAAACCTGACCTATACACAGCTATTGTAGACTGCATAAACACATCCCCACCCAGTTCTCCGCTGAGAAAACTTACAGATCTTCCTAACATTATAGCCAATACAAAAACGCCAGAGCTGTTTAGCTCTTGGGAGGCGCCACGTAACGAGAAGGTTCGAGCGCTTACTTTGAACAGGTCTCTTTGCGAAAGGATGGTTATAGAAGGTAATACCCCACCAGAATTTCATGAAGATGTATTGCATCTAGTAGCTGGCCTAGACCCTACAGGGCAATCAGCCGAGACACAGAACCCAGAAGTCTTCCTTGAATCACTTAGTACTAGCGTTTACGAGCGTGTTCCAGCAATCGCAAGAATGATAGATGTTGTCTATCCAAACAGAAGTAGAATAAATGAAATCAATGAAGAAGATACCCTACAGCTTATTCGATCTCTAGACTTAGCTGACCTCGGTACTACAATCTATATTGTGCGAGCACTTTATTATACCTTTGTAGAAATTACGGGAAATGTCAATGATGCCTTCTCCCAAGTAGACACTTTTTTGCAAAAACTAATCAATCTTGGAACAGAAACAGGATTAGATATAGGCTACCTTGCATACCTGGACAGAGACTTAACAAGAAGGCCTACCAGCCAAGGTGAGAACATCAAGCTATTCCTGTGCGGTTTGTCAGGACATACAATACTTCCCAACCACTCTTGGGGTGATGACGATGAAGAGTTGCTCGAAACAAAAATTTCTAAAGACCTTCCCATTCTTGTGTATACACTAATTGCACTGAAGTACGGGGATCTTAACGAAGAGTTACTGGAATATATTTATGATGGTAAGGCACAGAGTCAACTGGCATATTTACTATCTTCTCAAATTCAGAATAAGTTACAAAAACCGAATGAGGTAGCAGGATTCAGAAAACAGCTGCTTGTGCAACTTTATCATACTGGGGATATCGTGCGGGCAGATCTACCTGAGGAACTGCTTTCCAATGTAGAAGTTATGAAACCGATGAACCTATTTACTTATCGTTTCAACACTCCTAACCTCGCTTATGAATCCCTGGGTGAAGCTGTTGCGGATATAGAATTGGAGGAGTTGCTACCCCAATTAAATAACTATAAGGTTCCCCAAAAAGCAATTCTAAACGAGAGTGAACTACAGGTGCTTATGCAGTTTATTTTCTTCTACGAAAAGGGATTACTTCCCAAGTTGAAACTTTATAATGTCTACGTTCAAGCCAGAAGAAAGTTTGCAGAGATAAATTCGAGAGATTCTAGGTTTATTCAGAGCTTGGTTAATGATGTGGACCTTTCCACTTTAATCTACCTCATTAGGCATTCACTAATCAACTCTTCCCGAGTAAGCAAGTATATTGATAGTCAGGGGCTCGATTTCCCCCTACACACAAAAGGTATTTTAAGTATCGCTGAAAGCGCCGATCATATTTCTTATCTGGAATCTATATCTGAAGAGAAACTCCAATTAGTCTTAGCCTACCTCGCTTATGACTGCGAACTCCTTGAACAATTACTAATTAATTCAAACGGATTTACAAACGATTCTCCGTGGGCTGGGTTACTTCTAGAGGCCGTCCTTCGCTCAGACAGAATGGTTGTAGGGAAATACCACACCCCGGTGCTAGACAGACTGCCTTATTCGAAAGTCGTGAAAAATATTGATTCAGTAAGGCTTTGGTCTGAGTTAAGGTCAGCTCAGACTTACCCCCACTTACGTACTGACCTTCACAGGATTAGTCTAGTTACAGCTCCTATCGACGGAACGACTATCACATCAGACATCTTGGGATCCTTGTTACTTGGAGAAGATCCAGACAAAAACACCATAGAGTTTCTTAAAAACATGATCGATTCGACCTTATCTGATATGAACGAGTTGATAGGAATGCAAGCGGGTACAATAATTGGCCCATCTGCACAAGAGGCTACTTCATTTGAGGGGGTAAGTTTCAAGATCTTGCTTCCAGACGAAGAAAAGCTTCCCAAAGCTAAACTAGGGATCCTAAGGGGTCTAGTTAGTCAGTTTTTAGCTTATTATGAGAAGCTAAATCTTTTAGACCCAGAGTACATACTGAATGGGATTCCCTCCCGATATCCAGAGCTAGTTAAAGTTCTAACCCTCCTTTTTGAGCTACAAATATTTAATGTTGGTGATTTGCAAGGAGCGAGAAATGTTGTACGACAACATATACTCATTCAGCTGGCCACAGCAAAATGGATAGAACCTGCGCAGCTTACTGTGGCTATGGTGGTGAAAGAGTTCAAAGAACTATGCTTAGGGGTTTCGGTGCCAGGGGTTTTTTGGCAAGCTGGGATAGACAAGTTTAAAGAAAAAACAGGAGGTATAGCACTTGGTGAAGTACCCAACCAAACAGGTGAGGGTATAACTTGGGGAGCAATCAACAGACTGACCTTCCCAATTTACCAGCAACTGCTTCCAGATGTTATTGGTTTGCAGTCGGCCAGGAAACGTAGAAACGCTGATTTATCTGAGGGAATGCTTATGCCAGGACAAGAAGGCCGCGGCGCTGAAATTTTACTTGTAAACCGTTTGGAAAAGAGTCGGGCCGGTAGGGAGGTGCGTGCGCGCGAAACTAAGCTACTGAGAGATCTTGGGGACATCGAGCAGAGCCTTCATCACCAAATTTCTGGTAGTCAGTCTATCCGTGAGCCTGATATCAAGCAACAGGAGTACATAGCTACTAAATTGGTAGAATTCGCCCGGTTTGTGGTTGAAAACGAGGTGATGTTTAATAAGGGGCAAAGCTATATTCAAATTGAAGCCCTATTTCGACAGCTTTTGGCAGTTCAAGATAAGTCCAAGTTGAGGGATGCAATCGCAGGGCTATATAAAGGTACAGATGACGTTCAGAAAATGCTGGGTAATCCAATATTCAGCTGGGTACTAATGCTGGCAAACGAAGCTAACAGAAGGTTGTTTATAAACTACGTGAGCTCATCTCCGGAAAACTTTCTAATGCTGCTAAGATACATGCTGGTTGGTGTCGGGCGCCACATTGTGTTAAAGAAATCAGATAGTGCTTTAGCAGATTTATTGATCGAACCCCCGGCACGGTCAGATGTAAATAATGACCTAAAGGCCAAACTAGTTGATTTTGCTGAGACCCTCTGTGAGGACCAAACTACACCAACGCCTCAGCAGCGTATGCTCCCAATTATCCGGGATATAGAGAAGATAGTCATGTTGGCAGCCAATTTACAGGTAAATCCTAGGTTAGATTCTGAAGTCGAGGATTGGCTGCACCGAACCACTCAAGTGTTTGATTCAGTTATCGGTGATTGGGCAGAACCGGATCAAGTAGTTGTGAGGAGACGAGAGCTTGCAGAGGGGCAGTGGGGTAACACTCTGGTAACCGGACTAGAAATAAATAAGAGAGAGTACGTAGAGTTAAACAAGTTGCTCTCGAAACAGTTAAGAAGATACGGGATGATGGCAGTGATACCAATAATAATTATGATAAGCTCATTTCTATTCACCAACAGAGACCAAGTTGCAAAAGTGTTCGTAAGTCTTGAGCAAGACTCAAGTGAGGAGGTAGACCCTTCATTAACAGGTCTAGACATTGTTGACTTGGCAGAACATTATCAACAATATACGCCAGAATCTATAATCCTGGAGAATGTTGAGAGCCGAGTAATCGGAAAAGTACTACATAATTCACTAGGAGCTTCGGGAGGAAGCGGAGTTAACCTGGCGGTCCCCTACAGTGGTCAGATATTACCAGCACTGCAAAGCATGACAGGGAATAAACCTCCAACTGAAAGGCTTACAAATATCGATCAGCTCAGAGTATTACCTGACCAAAGTTTTGTCTATACAGTGTATGCTCCCAAGGTGATTTGGCCATCTGACTGGAGTAGAAAGATAGAGAAACTAGTCCTTCTAGGTGAATGGGAGGGAGAGCCTGAGTATGACATCTACGGGAATCTTATAGTTGATGATAGGGATGTTGGTAAACGCATTGTTATAGTGGAAGTTGCAAACCCTGATTACAAGCTTCTTGGTAAGGGGATACAATTAGTCGAAGATCCGTATGAGAATCCGGTCCATGTCACCGCAGGGCGAGGAGAAGACATCCGAGGACTACTGCTGGACCCTGCTATTGAAGCGATTTATGTCGGTATATATGACGGTCAGCCGACTGGGATTGACGCGCTTAATCGGCTGCTCTCTCTACAAAGCATGCTATGGGAGCAGATCTTTTCTCGTCACAGGTATTCGCCTCAACTCCCTATGGAGTCGGAGACTAATCAGCAGCTAATGGAGAGTGTTATACAGGGGGTGTTATCGGCGTATTATTGCACAGTGGCAGGCAATGTTTCCGCAGAACTCTATGCTGACCTGGGTTATCCAGTTACTTTCATAAATTCTACTCCGGTATATATCCAAGGAGGACTCATGATAACAGATCTCTCGCATCGGACTATTCAAGTTGGACCGGTCGTGATTGATAACACACCTAGCATACTTAGCTCCGGCAGCACGATCATTTCAGACGGTGCGTTCGCAGTTGAGCTCCCAGATGCAGCCTCCTACGCTAACTTAGACGACGTCTTATTAGAACTGAGGGGTTACTTACAAGAGATTGCTAGGCAAAAGGAGCTTAGAGATAGCTTGAAAATACTTCTTGTTGGTGGCGTGATTAACTCAATATTAATAGTGATTTTAATTAGCCGTATACATAGACGTAATGTTGCAAGGCGCAACCAGGCAAGGGTTGTACTAGAAAGTATTGAGTTGATTATAAGCGATCCACGAAAGGTGTATGAATTGGCTCCAGATTTGCAGACTCGAATTTCTCCCTTGGTAGTAGATGCTGCAAGTAAGATAGCGAGCGTTGATGAGCCTATCCATCCCATCAGGAATCAAATTTCGCAAATAGTGATAAGTGGTAATAAAGAGTTTCCTACTGGACAACTTTTGGAAATGCTAGGTGACATTCTTATGATTCTTGCCTTTTATACCCAATTAACAAGTGAAATAGCCAGTCTGAATCGGGTGGAACAGCTTATTGTGCACCTTATGACGACAGAATTTTTCGACGGTTTTGAAACTGAAATGGCTGGTACTATTGAAGAGCTGCAACAGCTTGTAAAAGAAATCGAACACTATACTGGGGTTTCTAGATTTATACTGGATGAGGATTTGGAGCAACTTTATAGGACTAGCGGTGATGGGGTCAAAGTTATAATTGACAATACAATGAAGGTTGTGCGGACAGCCAAACTTGCCGGGTTTACGCTGCTACCATTGCAAGTCCAAAATGCTAGTCTTGTTGCGGAGCTTCACTCAAAGAGAGAGGCGTTGCTTACTAAGTTGAATGCCAGGATCCGCCAAGGAGGAAGATTAAAGGTGAATGCCTTGGGTAAGGCTATTATAGATATTCTGCAATTAGGGCAGTAAGTACTTCTTAAACCACGTAATTTGGCGCTTGGCATACTGGCGGTGGGCGGTTTTGACTTTCTGTTTGCAGGTAGGTAGGTCTAGCCCACCGCCAGGGTCAGCATCGAGGAACTCGATGACTTGTTTGTATCCTACGCCTTTGAAAACCTCCAGGTCGCGGGAGTAGCCCTGACGAAGCAATTCGGTCACCTCCGCGACCAGACCTTGGTCAAACATCTCCTCCACACGTTTGTCTAGCTTGGCTGTGAGCTCGTCCAAAGGAATATCGCGGTAGTGGATCTCAAAATCGTACCTGGGGTTATTGTCTGACGCCGCCGCAGCCACAGTATTGTGGAACAGTGAGGACTTCAAAGGTGGTATCAGGCTGCTAGAGTACTCGGGGCCGAGAGGGTGTGGCCTAGCATCGGAGTTCCCACCCTCTCTCGGCCCCGCCATGTGCTCGGCAAATTCCAGATCAACAATTTTGCGAATCAATCTACGTGGGTTTTGGCGGTCACTATCGTTCATTCCACTGTAAATTTCTGGTGCCAATTCCGTCAGTCTGCTTTGTAAACTTTCTATATCAAGCTCGGCAAGGTCATTCTCTCTCTGTCGCTTGAGAGGTTTTACCTCATCTTTTCCAACCTCATATCCATCATACCGTTCGGGATGCAAAATAACGTTTAAGTATAAGCCACTACCGCCAACACAAATTGGGGTCTTCCCCCTGCCAATAATATAGTCGCAGACGGTATACACCAATTCTCGGAATTCAAATGCATTGACCTGTTCATCCAATTCTAGAAAGCTTAGTAAATGAATATTAATACCCGAATCTTCGACTTCAAAGACAGGCAACTCAACCCCCTTTGACTTTAATTGCACGCTAATCGTTTGAGGAGTTGCCGGCTTTACCCTCCCTTTGTTTGTTCCAATATCTAGATACTTATAAATTTGACGCGAATCAATATTTACGAGTTCTCCATTGATCTGCCGGGCCAGTTGAACAGCATACTCAGTTTTCCCACTGCCGGTTGGCCCGGCCACAATATGTACCTTTTGCATATATGACAGTATACCCTCGCCGAAGCAATTGCGCAGCATCTCATTTGATTGCTTAGTATTAGAGCGAAACGTTAAAATACCTCATGGCAATAGCACAAACCTTAGTTACAGGAATTATTTTTCGCATGTTCAATGCCCAAGAGTCAGATAAGGTCGTGCATATTCTGGCTGCGGATGGGAGTCGAATAAGTTGTGTAGCCACGGGGGTAAGAAAACAAACTCGTAAAGCACATGCTGTAGATCTGTTGAATTTGGTAGAGGTTAAACTAAACCAACTAGGTGAGCTGCCCATGGTTAACGAGATCAAATTGGTGGAGCAAGCGAACCAGTTCAAGCTGACTTATCCCGACCTGATACTTTCTCAATTCATTTGCGAGTTGATCAACTTGTCGGTGCACGAGGCGGAGGCGGAAGTTGGCTTTTATCGCAATGTGAAGGCCTTGTTGGAAGTCAAAAAAGTGACTAGGCCCCTGATGCTCGCCTCCGCCTTGATGTTGAGATTTCTGTATGTGGGAGGGCATTTGCCGCCACTGGGGCAAGATGTAGGAAGTGGTGAAAAGTTGGGGGCTTCGGGCGCTTGGTTCTTGCCCGAAGGGGGTTACTCAGCTAACGAAGTGGCCAATGCTGACTTTGTGCCTGCGAGATTGATCAAAACACAGCATTTCATGCTGGAGAATACGTTCGCGCAGGCACAGAATGTGGCGTTGTCCCCTGAAGAGCAGGTCCAGCTATTTCAAATTCATGTTCAATGGACACAAGCTGCCCTTCAGGCAGAACTTAAATCCGCCAAGATTTTACTTGAAGCTGTTACAATTAGCGTATGAATATCATTGTTTCGGGTTGGCCAGCCGCAGGGGCGACTACGCTCTCCTTGCTTCTTGCTCAACTCTTGGACTACAAATACCTCTATGGTGGCGGTGTGATGAAGTTCCTGTCCTCAAAAGTGGTGGGGGTGGACAGTGGGCCGAAATTCATTGAGTTTGAAAGGTATTTCGGCCCGTACTTCGATGCCATCTGGGATAAGTACGCTGTATGGAAGGTGCAGCACAGTTCCCATCTTATTTTGGATGGTAAGGCTGGTGGCTTCTTTGTCGAAGCTGAAAATGTCTTTGAGATCATGGTGATTGCCAGTCAGCACACCCGTGAGCAAAGGGCGGATACGGATTTGCGGATCTTGGGCAGCGAAACCTTGGCCACACGAGATCAGCAGATCCGCTCGCGCTGGCTTTCGACTTACAATATCGACATTTATGACCCTGTGCAGATTCAGCTGAACTACGACTTGGTTCTCGATACAACGAACATGAGTGTGGAAGAAGAATTGCAGCGTGTCTTGAACTACCTAGAGGAAGATTACCGTTACCCACACACGGATCTGAGCTGGGCGCGTAGCAAGATTCCTGAATTATTGGCATTGTACAAGGACGAAGGTAAAGGGGCTATTTGGAAATTGCTAGAGGCTAAGGATAGTGTGTACAAACATGAGATCATTTTTAAAGAATGGAAACACCAATTTGCCCCTGAGGTAAAGCGTTTTCCCCCTCAGATCGCGCAAGTGATTGAAGCTGCGTAGGTTTGCTTGGTAGTGTCTTCGTGCTACAATTTTGTGTAAGTGAGCAGCTGTTAGTGCAAAAGCTGCAATGATTTGGCTAAAACTTAATACTATCTGAAAAGATAAAAACAAGGTGGAACCGTCTAACGAAAGTGACCCTTTGATACTTAACTCAATCGAGTTGGTGTCGGAGGGTCATTTTTTTAGAATTTAGTTATTAGGTATTAACTTATGGCAAACGTACAAGCCACTTTAGATAAAATCACTGCCTGGTCCAAGCGCCGTGGCTTCGTATTCCCTTCATCCGAAATCTATGGGGGAATGGCAAACGTCTACGACTTCGGACCGTACGGAACTTTGTTGAAAGAAAACGTTCGTAACCTGTGGATCAAGCACTTCATTCAAAGCCGCGAAGACATCTTTTTGATTGACAGCAGCGTGATTATGAACCCCAAAATCTGGGAGGCTAGTGGTCACACAGCCAGCTTCGCGGATGTGATGGTGGAGGACAAGGTAAACCACAAAAGGCATCGTGCTGATCACTTGCTTGAAGAAAAACTAGAGAAGCTTGACGACCAAAAGTTGCTTGCACTTGCTGAGGCACTGAAAACAAATAGCATCTTCACAGAAGAAGATTTGATTGGAGTAAATAATCGTAAGGTTGATGGACTATTACCTGAAAAAATGGCTGTGGTTATTTCGGAACTGAAGTTAAAGTCCCCTGATGGTAATGAGCTTACCGAGCCTAAAAGGTTTAACCAGTTGTTTCAAACAGAGGTGGGGATTATCTCCGGCGAAAAGAATAAAGCCTACTTACGTGGAGAGATTGCACAGGGGTTATTCATGAACTTTAAAAATATCCTCGACTCGATGCATCCGAAGTTACCTTTTGGGATTGGACAGGCTGGAAAGGCATTTAGGAACGAAATTACTATGGGTAAGTTTACTTTCCGTACGTTGGAGTTTGATTTGATGGAGTTTGAATACTTCTTCGATCACGAAACTCAAAATTGGGAAGAGTTATTTGAAATGTGGAAGAAAGAAATGTACGACTTCGCAATGAAACTAGGTTTGAAACCTGAGCATTTGCGTTGGAGACCTCATGAGGATTTCGAGCGTTCTCATTACTCATCACGTACAGAAGACCTGGAGTATGAGTTTACGTGGGGGTTCAAAGAGATGTTTGGACTGGCTTATCGAAGTGATTATGATTTGCGAAACCATCAAGAGAATTCGGGAAAAGATCTGCGTTATGTAAATCCTGACGGGACAAAGGTACTCCCTCATGTCGTTGAACCAACCTTTGGTTTGTCCCGCCTGATCACAATCTTGATCTTTGATGCATATACCGAAGAGGACTTGGGTGAAGGAAAGACCAGGACTGTACTGAAACTAACTCCAGAAATCGCTCCAGTGCAAGTCGCAGTGTTCCCATTACAGAAGGACGAAGCATTAGTTGCGCAGGCCCAGGAGATCTACCAAAGCCTTAAACAATCCGGCCTGCGCGTCGAGTTCGACAACTCCGGGAATATTGGAAAGATGTACCGTAAACAGGATGAAGTCGGAACACCTTGGTGCGTCACCGTCGACTTTGACTCCAAAGCCGACAACACCGTCACCCTTCGCAACCGTGACACCATGGAGCAGAAGAGAGTGAAGGTTGAGGAATTGGAGGATCTGGTTACAATCTAAAGGGTTTAATAGATCAAAGAAACAAAAAGGGGCGCCTTGCGATAGGTCTTTTATCGCCGTTTTCTTCTTGCCTGTATCATCGATATAACCCTTTGTTGCTCGCGTGAGTGGGGCTGTTCTACAGGGCTTTCCGTTGCTGGCATTAGGACTATGCCGTGCTGACCGAGATACTCGGCTAGACCATCAATACCTAGGATCGAGTTAAGGACTTCGGGCTCAGGTAACTCTATATTCGGCAACTGGATCTGGTGTGTATGGATGAGTATCTGTATGGTGAAGAGTGCAGCAAGTTCAGGATCTATTGGCATTTGGTCGTAAGTCTTCCCTAACAGAAAATCAGAAAGGTCCTGAACCATTTGCTCAGACGGGACTGGTTCGGCTGAGCAAACAGGTGCTTTGTGGAGGTTACGATAATTAGTTATGAGTAATTATATCATAGTGATATCCTTTGCTTATCAAACTTCGACCTGCTCAGTTATCCCTAGGACTTCTTTGACTTTTTCAGAGGCAAGATACTTCTTAAGTGAAATCATAACAAGCTTTGTTTAGATCCTCAATTGCTCTATAATCCACTTACTTAAATTGCAAATATGAACCTATCACTCGGAATAGTTGGCTTGCCCAATGTGGGGAAATCCACTTTGTTCAACGCTCTGACAAATAATGACGTACCGGCGCAAAACTATCCATTTTGCACGATTGATCCCAATGTGGGAATTGTGCCAGTAATGGACCCCAGGCTGGATAAGCTGGCTGAATTGGTGCGGCCGGCGAAGGTGACGCCTGCCGTAGTTGAGTTCTGGGATATCGCCGGCCTGGTCAAAGGTGCCGCCTCCGGAGCTGGCCTCGGAAATAAGTTTTTGGCCAATATCCGCAATGTTTCAGCAATTGTTCACGTAGTGAGAGCATTTGAGAACGGAAACATTACCCACGTAGAGAATTCTGTCGATCCCAAGCGAGATATAGACCTAATAAACTCGGAGCTGATTCTCAAAGATATTGAAACAGTGAGCGACAAGGTGAAATTTATGGACGGCAGAGCTCGTGCAGATCGCAAACTTCAACCTCAGTTAGATTTTCTGCTAGCGCTAGAAAAGCATTTGAATGAAGGGAAATTAGCCAAAGATATCGAAGTTCCAAACGATGAGGATATCCAAGAGCTATTTAATTCATTGTTCTTGTTGACTTCTAAGCCTGTAATATACGTTGTGAATACAGATGCTTCAAATGCTGAAGCGAATGTTAGCTTGGTAAAACAAGTGATAAACCCAGGCGACATGGTGGTACCTATGGATATTCAGCTAGAGTTTGAAATTTCAGCTCTTCCTGAACCAGACAAAACTCAGTACCTGCAAGAACTTGGGATGAATGAACCAACCCTGGCAAAGCTTTCCCGTGCTGCTTACGATTTGTTGGGCCTGATGTCATTCTTCACAGCTGGTGAACAAGAAGTACGTGCGTGGACCATCACAAAAGGGACAAAGGCTCCACAAGCCGCCGGCGTGATTCATACAGACTTCGAGAAGAAGTTTATCACCGCGGATATCGTGAAGTGCGATGATTTCTTAAGCGCCGGCGGCTGGGTCGGTGCCAAAGAGCAGGGTAAGGTCAAACTTGGCGGAAAAGACTATGTAATGGAGGATGGTGATGTGGTCCTTTTCCGCCACAATGCCTAAGCCCTAAGCTGCAGCCTTCTCGTGCTGTACAGTCCCTGCGGGATGTTCGGCAGGAGCGTAAATGGTATACAGCTTCAAATCTTCCGTCCCATCATTGATAATATTGTGCTCCACACCAGAAGGTACGATCAAAACGTCGTCCTCTTGTAACTGGCTTTCCTTTCCATCTAGAATAGCTTTAGCTTGCCCTTCCTCAATACGAAAGAATTGATCATGCCCCTCATGAACCTCCAAGCCAATTTCTTGACCAGGCTTGATACACATCAGTACTAATTGCATGTAGCCCGTGAATACGACTCGACGATAATCTGTATTATTCTTTGTCTCATCCTCAATGTTTGCTAAATAAGGTAATTGGGGTTGCATACGGCTGAATGTAAGAAGTATCTTTATATTCTACCACTTAGGATATAGAATAAAGTATATACTTAAGACTATGCCACCAATTGAGAAAACAGCTACTTGGCCCAAAGGCTTCTTCTGGGGCGCTTCCACCTCTGCACACCAGGTAGAAGGTGGTAATCACAACGATTGGACCGAATGGGAATTTGCCCACGCGGAAGAGTTGGCAAATGCCGCAGCAGGAAAGTTTGCTCACTGGCTACCAAACTGGGAAGAAATAAAGTCCGAAGCTACCTCCCCTCAAAACTACATTTCGGGTGCAGCTGCCGATCACTACAACCTTTACGAGCAGGATTTTGACTTAATGAAGGAACTAAATATGAATGCGTATAGGTTCTCGATTGAGTGGTCGCGTATCGAACCGGAGTTTGGGAAGTTTGATCAAAAAGAGGTGGATCATTACAACAAAATGCTGTCGGCTCTTCGCGATCGCGGAATCGAGCCATTTGTCACTCTATGGCACTGGACGATTCCCACCTGGTTCCGCGATCGCGGAGGTTGGCACAATCCAGATGCTTCGCGATACTTTGCAGACTTTGTGAGTAAGATCGTGTCTTGTTGCGTAGACTCAGATTATTGGATCACTCTAAATGAGCCAGAGATCTATGCAAGGCAGTGCTATCTGGCTGGAGACTGGCCTCCACAGCGTCGTTCTTTGCGGGAATATTTCATGACTGTGAATAGTCTGGTAAAGGCGCACAATTATGTAGCTGAGGCGATCAGACAGATTCGCCCAGGAGCACGCATTGGTATCGCCCAGAATACCATGTACTTAGAACCAGATCCCCCAAATATCATAAACAAACTCGCAAAGATAATTCCTAATTGGTGGTGGAACCACTACTTTTTGAACAGGATAGACCATAACTTAGACTTCATTGGTGTAAATTACTATTTTAGAAGTCGAATCAACTTCACGCCGTATGTCTCGCGGCCGACTCACAGTCGGCCGCAATCTGACCTAGGTTGGCAACTATACCCTGAAGGGCTTTATCACGTTTTGAAGGATCTGAAGCGTTTCAAGAAGCCCATGTTCATTACTGAGCATGGTTTGGCAGATGCTAAGGACTCACTGCGAGAATGGTATATCAACCAAT
>JAEUSD010000040.1 GCA_016788825.1 Candidatus Doudnabacteria bacterium
TTGAACAATAACGATATGGCAGTCATTCCTGGTTTATATGCCATCTGGATGTACGTGACTGGCTTTGCGCTCGCCTTTTGGATGGTGCGCCGCGCCCCCAGCCCAGAACCTGTCACTGCATAGGATGTGATTTCTATAACAAAAGACCTGACGGATACCCGTCAGGTCTTTTTTATATCGATGCCCACCACCAGCGCATCGCGCGCCCAATCGCTCAATTTCTGTCCCTCGCTCCAGCCCTGATACTTGGCTGCCATCAATGGGCGGATGGTTGACTCTTCTTCGATATTCCTGACGATACGGGCAGCAGCCGCGAAAATATACTTCCCAATGCGCACCGTCACTTCGGGGTTGGCGCGCAAATTCTTTACCCAATCTGACCCGTCCGCGCCGCCTGAGAGCAGATAAAGCGTATTGTTCACAATGCAAAACCAGATCTCGATCTCATGCGGCTTGCCCGTCTTGCGTCCCTTGGTGGTGAGGTAGCAGTATTCCTCCTTCGCAAGCTGCGAGAGAAGGTTTGCCAGGTCATCTTTTTCGTTGCTCATAAAAGCCTCCATTATTTGTGAATTGTCTATACTTGAACCGAATAAGCGATCTTTTATCTTGTTTGCATTGCCTGTAAAAGTGGGGATTTTATTCTCTGAAAGTTGTATTGATTGGTGTTCTGAATACGCTTGAGGGGGAACTTTCTTGTAATTATGACACAATTTCCACTTTTCAAATTTGTTAGGTGCGACAAAAAACATCCCCTTGGAGGGTGTAAACCATCGAGGTTTCAGAAGAATGCGCAATTTTAATATCTTATATGTGAAGTTTACAAATATGTCAGGCGAATTGGTACCCCAGTACCATATACTAATCTCGCCCACACAGCATAATACTCAAAGTTATTCAAGAACGTGTCCCCGTGTTTGTTTTTAAGAAAGGAAAAAACTGTGAAAACAATCGTTTATAAAACAATAAACATTATGGCGCTATTCGCTTTTACGTTTCTAAGTTCCGGATACTCAAATGTAAATGCCCAAACTTATCTCCCATCAGAGAATATTCAAAATTCCGACCCGTCTCTAAATTCGTTGGCAGAACCTCCCCCTCCAATCGGTCAGACGGGGAATTGGGAATTACTATTCGAGGATAATTTTGACGGGTCATCTCTTGACCTGACCAAATGGGATGACAACTGGTACAACGAGGGCGGGAACATGAACAAGGTTGGCACGTATGCTAAAAATGTTTCCGTGGCCAACGGCATCTTGACGCTTACTTTGGAATCGTCGAGCCGTGGGGCGTTGATAAACACTCAGTCCAACAACGGATTTGAGGTGATGCCTGGAATGTATGCCGAGGCAAGAATAAAATTTGCTGGCAACGGCTCGAAGCTATACAACTGGCCTGCGTGGTGGATTTCAGGCGTCCCGTGGCCTGCTCCTGGCGAACATGATATTGCCGAGGTACTTGGCGGGAATTTGACCGTCAACTACCACTCGTCATCAGGGGCGCACAATCAGGGGAGCGTGCCAGGCTATTGGGGTGATCAATTCCATGTTTATGCTATTTACCGTCAGGCAAATAAAGCGGATGTGTATTGGGATGGAAAATTGGTCAAGTCCTATACGACCGACGATAACGGAAAAGGTGAAGATCTAATTCTCAACATCGGTGCGGGTTCCTATCCCATGTATGGAGCAGCGGGGGCAATGCAAGTGGATTATGTGAGAGTGTGGAAAGGCGGCACAGGTGTTCCGGTTGGTTCCGCTACACCGGCGCCTGTTACCGCAACGCCTACCTCGGTGCCTCCAACGGCTACTACTGTGAAACTTCCAACTGCATCGCCTATTGTTGCAACACCCACTTCGGCGTTGCCAACAATTACTGCATCTCCTACATCTTTGTTGCCAACCACAGTACCAGTATCAACGCAGACAGCATTTGTTCCTACGCCAACAGCGACCCAGATGATCGTTAACAACCCAACGGCAATACCAACCTTCACTGCTGTACCTGTCCCTTCCGATTCATTTGTAAGCGTGTCCGTCTCGCCTCAAAGCATGGTTTTAGGCGAGACCGGCCTTGCCGCTGTAAATTTAAATAATGTCCCTGTTCAAGGTTATAGAAGCGCTGAATTTACCTGCACCTATCCCAAAGATCAGCTAGAAATAAGCAACATTTTGATATCCAACCTCTTTGGCCCAGACCCAGTATCTGCACTTAATGGCCCGCAGAATGGAAGTTTTATAATTGCTATTGCAGGCAGCAACGGAAATAGGATTACCGTCAATGGCGCTGTTTTTACCTTTAATGTAAAGGTCCTGCAGGCAGGGCAGATAAATATCGACTGCAAGGCGCGCATCTCAAAAGGTGATAATTCACTTGAAGGCATTTCATACGTTCCTGGTACCATTAATAGTTTGAGCAATTTGCCGACTGCCACTCAACTTTCTGCGCCTGTACTTACCGGGCAGGCCATTGCGGCCAAGCCTGTGTTAATTCGCTTATTTAATTTGGATGCATCGCTTGCTGTTCAAGCAAATGCAAATACAGATGGGACCTTTAGCCTCACAGCGCCTGCGGGTACTTATACAGTAATCGCTTCTGCCGACGGCTTTCTCGATGCTCAGGGTTCCGTCACTCTTGTCGATGGGGTAAGTACGACGATGCCCCCGGTGGTTCTGCTTGCTGGCGATATTGACAATAACGATGTGATTGACCAGTTTGATGCGATGACCATTGGAATGAGTTATAACGCATCCCTTCCCGTTGCAGCAGATTTGAACTCTAACGACGGCGTCATCGACGTGCTTGACCTTGAAGTGCTTTCAGAAAATTACCGTAAATCGGGAGCACTTTCCTGGCAATAGGTTTGGAACACATTGATAGATTGGTAGTAAAAGAGCCGCAGCTAATGCGGCTCTTTTATGATGCTTCAAATATGATAACTAAGTGTCATATTGGTTGATGCCT
>JAEUSD010000041.1 GCA_016788825.1 Candidatus Doudnabacteria bacterium
AATGAACATAATGACAGCCTGGACAGCCGCCTTAAACAAACAGAAACGGCATTAAACAAGGCCAAAAGAAAGAATGGTGAACTGCAACAACAGGTGTACACCTTGATTGACCGGCAAAGCATTTTCAAACAGGAAAATGATACAGCCAGTTATTACAACAACTGCGATTCGCTTGCCCGGCTTACCAACCAGTTAATTGTTTATTCGACTGAACAGGACAGCCTGAGCCAGATCAGCATACAGACACTGGGGGCGCAGATACAAAACAGGGATTCTGCCATTGTGTTAAAGCTCTCGCAATACCAGTCGCTCAAAGCAACACTATCGCAAAACCTTTCGCAGCAACAGGCACTTGAAAAGGAAGTGAAGCAACTAAGAAAGAAATTCAAACGGCAGCGATTCTGGGGCAAGATGAAAAACGCAGGCTTACTCATTATCTCTGGTCTTGCTGCCAAACAATTACTACACTAACCAAACCAATAAAAGGCATGAAAGAAAAAAGCATTGTGGCTTCGGCCACACTGATTACCTCCCTTCTCTCTTATGCCTATGCAAAGGAATCCGGAAAAGATGCGGTTCCCTTTGTGATGGTGGGAGGTTTTATCGGGTCACTCATTGGAGAAGGGATCGCTGAAATAATTAAAAACAATAACCAAAATAACAATCAAAAAAACAATGGCAACACAAATAATTGATGATGGCGCATCCATTCGGATTATAAACGCCTCCAGCGTACTGCTGATCAACAAATCACATATCAAAACAATTGACACGGTTAAGGATAATACTATTCGACTGGATATCGGATCTGGTGCGCTTAAAAACGTGTTCATCAAATTCACGGAAGTGACTATCCCGGCAGCATTACCGGACGTTTACGCATTGCGGGATGCAATCAATGCAATGCTGAAAAATAATGGTGGCGGGCTGGCAACGGAACAGAAACAGGATATTCAGATTGAGTTATTGAGCGGAATCCTGTCCACACTCACGGAAATAAAAATAGCAATAAGTAACCTGAAATGCGGCTGCAACGGCCAGATCATGCGGATTGATGAATCCAACCCACTGGTTACCTATGTGGGGTATGCCAATATGGTATCGCTGCCTGGCGATGCTGTCTGGCAAATTCAACGTACAACACGATTTGCCACCAACGATATTGTAGTTGTGGAATGGGCTGATGGAAACCAATTATTTGATAATATCTGGGATCAACGCCTTGAGCTTAATTACCTGGAATTGGTCGGACCGGCAAGATAAATAGCTAATTAATACAGACATGAACTATTCTACCGTACCAGAAATAGTGCTTGGCGAAACTCCGGAAATAGATGTTCCGGAGTTAGCTGTTTCATACACACGTAGTGGCAAGCGGCTGTTTGGCAAAATCACCAGTTCCAAAGATGCGGCTGATTTTATCCGTGAAACCTTTGGAGAAGGACAAGTAGAATTGCAAGAGCAATTCATCGTGCTTTACCTGAACCAGGCAAACGAGATCATTGGATATTACAAACACTCCAAAGGAGCCATCAATGCAACGGTGGCTGATATACGGATTGTGCTGGCTACCGCCTTGAAGGCGCTCGCTGTTTCAATGGTAATTGCCCACAACCATCCTTCGGGCAATTTAAAGCCCTCCAGGGCAGATGAACAGTTGACTGATAAGATCAAGCAAAGCTCCACTCTCATGGATGTGAAACTGCTCGATCATATTATCGTTACCAAAGAAGGTTACTACTCCTTCGCTGATGAAGGACTGCTGGGGCTTGATGGGCTGAACAATAAGGAGCAGTTTTTTGTGACAGCCGTTGAAAGGGATTTAGCCACAAAGAAAGAGCATAACAAACTCTCATTAGAAAAACTGGCTGCTTCTTTTGGGATCACCGATAAAACGCAGGTGAAAGAGTTGACTGAACTCGCTATCGTGAACAGGGCAAGACTGCTGGCGCATAGCGAGGGAACAGTCAAAGAACGATTCCAGCGAATAGTGGAGCTGTACTACGCCCAAGTGAACCTATCTCACCGAACTTCTCAAAGCATACTACTGCAACAATATTCAACTCCTGCGCCAATCGGTTATCTGGCGGGTGTTTTCTGTGAGATAGACAAACTGCAATTTAATGGTGGATTCGTATTAGAGCCTTCTGCCGGAAATGGACTATTAACTATTGCTGCCAAACCGGAAAGAGTATATGTAAACGAACTGGACAGCTTCAGAAATCACAACCTGAAAACCCAAGGATTTGCTAACGTTTGGAACCGGGATGCGACCAAGCCGTTCTTTGATGTGCAACGGAATTTTAAAGCCGTAGTGACCAATCCTCCCTTTGGCAAAATAGAAACGGAAGTCATGTTCGATACTTTTCCAATCAAACCATTGGAGCATGTGATGGCCCTGCGGGCACTCGATTGTATGGCAGATGATGGCAGAGCTGCTATCATCATTGGCGGTCATACTACCTGGGATGCAAAGGGCAGAATCACTTCTGGAAAGAACCGTATTTTCTTTAACTATCTCTACAGCCGTTACCATGTAGCGGATGTCATCAATATTGACGGACACAAACTCTATTCCCGGCAGGGAACTTCTTTTGATGTCAGGCTTATTTTGATTAATGGCAGAAAACCCGAAGCATCAGGCGCAGCTCCTGTCTTTAACCCGGATAAGGATGTTGTGGTGAAGACCTTCGAGGATTTATTTGACCGGGTGATGGATGCAATGGAAATAAATCAAAATCCAGCTATGAAAATTGTTACGATAAAACAACATTTAGAAAAAGAGGCTGCGGCACTGATGAA
>JAEUSD010000042.1 GCA_016788825.1 Candidatus Doudnabacteria bacterium
ATTATGATTTGACTAAGATTTTTTTTGCTGCCGAACCAGATGATGAAAGTAGAGAGCTTTCTCCACTTTATAAAGCCTGCCAGAAAGTTGATACCGTTCTCAAAAAAGCCTCAGCCCTTGATCCTCAGGAGCGTTATGAAACCATGCGAGATTTTGCTTTAGAGTTTGTGGCAGCTCTTACGGCATTGGTAGAACTAGTAAATACACTTCAAGTTCACGAGAGCCAAGATCCACTTTGGATCGATGTGGGAACATCTGTTGGTCGTCAGCGATCGAGATATGAAGCTATAATGCCTGGTGCAGAGACTGCTGTATCTGATAAGAAAAAGAAACAACTTCCTTTTTCAAGGGCCGTACTAGGAAGAATCATTAAAAGCTTAGGAGGAAAAGTTCCCGATGAAAAATAAAATCTCCATCACCACCAAAACCGGCGATAGGGGTGAATCTGGTTTAGCTAATGGTCAACGTTTGGGCAAAGACTCAGCCGTTTTTGAAGTCATAGGTAACTTGGATGAAGTTAACTCGTGGTTGGGTTTGGTGGCCGCAAAGCTCGGTGAAGCTTTTGCGCCACATAAACAATTTCTCTACCAAGTCCAAGATACGCTGTTTTACATTGGGGCCGAAATCGCTCGCTCCCCCAAAGCTAAGTTGCAGGTTCAGGCAGTGAAAGACCTCGAACATCAACAGGCTCTCCTTACCAAGGAGTTAGAAGATAATTGGCACACAAAATTCTTGTTACCGGGGGGAACCGAACTGGGTGGTTATCTAGATGTGGCACGGACCGTGGCTCGCCGGGCGGAGCGCTCGACTCTCGCCTACCATCGCCAAGAACCAGTCTCAGATATCGTTATTCAATACCTTAACCGTTTGTCAGACTATCTCTACTTATTGCGCTGTTTTGTGAATCAGCAAGAACAATACACTGAAAAAGAATTTGAAGCGCAAGCAGAGAGTAGTTACCTGGAAAAAGTAAAACCTCAGTTCAAGAAACGGAACTAATAGCTAAGGGTCTTGCCTAGATAACGGCAGATTTTTTGTACTTTTTTAGTAATTTTCGTAGTTGTTTTTGCGTATCTTCACGGTGGTTAAATCTCCACTCAGATTCTAGCAGAAATCGTCCGAATTGTTCTCTTGTGAAGCCGTTAAACTTGGCTAATCTTCTTTTTGTGTAACTCCAAAAACTCTCAATACCATTAATATGGCGTTCTCCATCGGCAAATTCGTTGTCTTCATGTTTTACTTTTTTGTGGTTGTAGCCATAAATACCTAAAGCGTCATAGCTTCTCCAGCCATCAGAATAAATATCACTTCCAGATTTCACTGTTTGCCGTACTATCGGCAGTATTTCTGCCTGGGACGCCCTCGAAATAACCTGGGTAAATACTTTCCCACTTCTCTTCAAAAGTCCAAACACGATCACTTTTCTTCCAGCTCCACGGCCTCTTTTTCCTCTTACTCTTCTTGGTCCGAAGTAGCTTTCGTCCACCTCTACACCATTTCCAATCTGGTATTTTTCTCTTTCTTCCCAAGCTTCTGCAATTATGAGGCTTCTAAAGTGAGCAAAATACCTCTGAGCTGTGTTTCGGTTGACACCACAAATTTCTGCTGCTTGCAGAGCATTGCAGTCCACACAAAAACATCTCACTAAAGTGTAAAATTTATCCCTAGAAATTCTGCGACGTTTTACAACACCGTATTTAATCTTTATATCCATCTATAACGACTATTCTAACAGCCGTTATCTAGGCAAGACCCTAGCTAAATTTGCGGATCAAGCCGACGACTTTACCTTGAATTTGGACGTTAGTGGCGTAGATGGGACTCATGGATGAGTTGGCTGGTTCTAAGCGGACCCGTGTGACTTCTTTATAGTAACGTTTTAAAGTTGCCAGACCGGTATCAAGTAACGCCACCACGATATCACCATTGTTCACTTCTTGAGTTTCTTGAATAACGACGTAATCACCGTCATCAATATGATCTTCAATCATGGACTTGCCTTTGACTTGTAAGACGTAGGCGCGAGATTTACTCGTAATCATTTCCGGAGAGACTTTAAAAGTAGCATTGGGATCGGTAATGGGTTGAATGGGTGAACCGGCAGCAATGTAACCGAGTAAAGGCAAATCGACACTGTCAGTCATCTTTAAAAAGGTACGGTCAATTAATTCAATGCCGCGGACGGCACCTTCAAATTTCTTAATTACTTTCTTGCGCTGTAAGGCCTGGAGATGTTCGTGAACTGTGGCTAAGGAAGACACGCCTAACGCGTCAGCAATTTCCTGAAGGGTTGGTGAGTAGCCATTTTTTTGAATGTATTGAGCAATAAAATCTACAATTTGACGCTGACGTTTGTAGAGAGTGATTGGCATTGAGCGCTTTCCTTTTCCTTTTGTTGGGGCGTATATTTACCGAACTAAACCCAGGATAACCGAAAGGATGGCGAAGGTGCAATAGGCACTTTCTGCATCAAAGAAACTCACTAGAAAGAAAAGTCGGGTTTATTTGTTAACGACTTTTTCCAAGGTCTTTTGAGGAGTCGAAGGTACATTGCGATGGCGGATGTACTCGATCACCACCGGCGCTACCGACAAGGCTAAGATGGCAAAGATGACGAGCGTGAAGTGCTCTTTGACAGCGGGAATGTTGCCAAAGAAATAACCTGCAAAGACAAAACCTAAGACCCAAATTACTGCGCCCACCACGTTGTAAAGGATAAACGTTTCATAGTGCATCTTC
>JAEUSD010000043.1 GCA_016788825.1 Candidatus Doudnabacteria bacterium
GGTAGTACGTTCCAAGGGTTGGGCTGTTCGCCCATTAAAGCGGTACGTGAGCTGGGTTCAGAACGTCGTGAGACAGTTCGGTCCATATCCGGCATGTGCGTAAGAGATTTGAGTGGATCTGACCTTAGTACGAGAGGACCGGGTCGGACGAACCGCCAGTGTACCGGTTGTCACGCCAGTGGCAAACGCCGGGTAGCTGTGTTCGGAGCGGATAAGTGCTGAAAGCATCTAAGTACGAAGCCCACCACAAGATAAGATCTCTCACGGGGATAACCCGGTAAGTGCCCAGAAAGATAATCTGGTTGATAGGACACAAGTGGAAGTATGGCAACATATGCAGCTGAGTGTTACTAATCGCACGAGGGCTTTTCCTATATATTCTATTTCAAAAGGCAAGTGTTCAGGCCGCAAGGCTTTGAATGTTTGAAACATTGGTGAAAAACAAATCTGGAGACCAATTCCATCTGATCTGTGCAGCTTTCAAGGTATTTGCCTTAACTAGTTCTTCTGGAACAAGTTAAGACGACAGATTTCCTTGGTGGTTTAGCGTTAGGATAACACCCGTTCCCATTCCGAACACGGCCGTAAAGACTAACTGCAGCAACAATACTCGGACCGTAAGGTCCCGGGAAGATAGCGTTCCGCCAAGGGCTTATATTAAATGATTGCGGCTCTGAAACTTTTCAGGGCCGCAATTTTCCGTATTTATTGCATTTATTTCAAAAGTAGAATAAATTAGTTTCTTTCATTCTCAACTTACAACATTGCGGCTAACTGAAATGATTTATAAAGTCATACCTTTATCTGGGTATGGGTACCCATCATATTCTTTCAGGGTAAATAAAGATAAAGTATCGTTTGCTCAGACTAATGTGATGGATACTTCAATAAATTTTGGGATGCTCGTAAAATCCCCGCCAACTGATGATTTTTATTCAATCAGCTTCGCGATAGATGCTGAGGAAAAAATTAAAAAGCTTGATGAACTCCCTACTGGTAAAAAAAGAGAGGCTGGCTTTGGTGCATGGTCGGATTTAGAAAACGTTTTGAGAATCTGTTTTAATACTAGGTCAGATATTACTAAGTTATATAGGCTTAAAACCGGTTTGGCCTCTAAGCCTTATTGGGTTATGCAGTTCACTGACTGTATTGATGAAGACGAAGATATTGAATCTGATACTGAAACCGGTGAAGCGGCAATAGATACAGAGCAAAAAGAAAATAGAATATGGGGCGTAAAGCACGAAAACTGGTTAATGATATATGAGCCGGGAAAACACAATTTAAAGTATTTTAAAATAGGTGCTTCTGAAACCCGTCGAACAAAAATTCTTATACGTCCAAACAGTGATGAAGAGCGAGTGTTAAACAAATTTTTCTTGGGCTGTTTTGGCAATGAATAACAATTGTTTGTTATGATCATCATGTATAGTTTTTAGGTAGTCGTAATATCTATTATGATGTCGATTATAAAAGCGATTGTCGGTTTTCCTTTTCATCTTTTAAAAGGCATCTTGCAGGCATTGGCAGTTGTCTTGCTTGTTGCAAGCACGCTGGTTTTAATCGGGGGATATTTCGGTGAAGGGATTGGCGCCAACCATGATTGGGGCAGCATGCTCGATATCTTGAGCCATCTGCGCATGGTTGCACTCACCGGACAATTAATCAGTTTTATCCTCTTTATCATTCTTCGCGATGTTCCCTGGGTTTTTGCAGCTATCATCTCGCTTGGCTTTAACTTAAGCGAAATCGCACCATATTATATTCCCCAGCAAAAGCCCTTCAGTGCCGAAGCAGGCTCGCTCAAAATTCTCCAGTGGAATGTTTACCAAGAAAACCGCTCGTTCAACGGGATCGTTTCTTATATTAAAGAAACAAAGCCAGATATCATTGGTCTTCAGGAAGTTGATCAACTCTGGCTCACCCAGTTGAATGTCCCTTTACGCAATTACCCATATCGCGTCCTGGTCCCGCAAAACAATAATTTTGGCATTGCGCTCTACAGCAAGCTTCCTATAACAGCAAAGCAAGTCAGGGCATTTGACGAGCCGCCAAAGCCCACGGATACGTCAGGCTTTGACCTGCAGCATTTTGATCCGCAGAAGGCTGCCGCCCAGGTTGCGGACAGGATCTGGAACCAGATTTTCCCTGATTCTGTCTACCCAAGCATTGTGGCCACTATTAACTACCGTAACCAGCCGGTAACGGTAGTCGTTACTCATCCCGTGCCTCCCTTTCCAAGTTTCGATATGCGGAATAAGCAATTACACGAAACGGCGATCTTTGTTGGCCGTTTGCACCAGCCGGTTATACTAATGGGGGATTTGAATTGTTCCCCATGGTCGGTGTATTATAAGGCGTTCCTGAAGAATAGCGGCTTAAAGGACTCCCAGATGGGCTTTGGCATCCAGCCGTCCTGGCCAAACTATGTCAATGGCCCT
>JAEUSD010000044.1 GCA_016788825.1 Candidatus Doudnabacteria bacterium
ACTTTGATAAAGTTAAAGTCACTCAAACCGATGGGAGACTAGATATCTCAAGCACATATACAGGCCAGACACAGTTCTGTATCTTTTGTATTGTGAGTAAGCCTACGGTGATTATAGAAATGCCAACTCTTGAAGGCATTGAATTGGAGGGAATGGCCACTGCTTACATTGATAACCTATCCAAAAGAGATCTTACTGTGTCTTTATCGGATTCTAGTCGGGTTTTTGCAGAAGGTGAATTCGAGGATATTCAAATTCTCTTGAGAGGGGATTCCCAAGCAGATTTCTCAGGGTCAGCTTCTAGTTTATTTGGTCAGATAGATCAATATGCCTATTTAACAGCACTAGAACTAGAAGTGGACAGTGTTGATCTTTCACTGAACGATAATACTCACGCCTTTGTCTCAGCAGAAAGAAGTTTGAATTTGTCACTACAAGAGATAGCTACTGCATACTACGAAACAACTGATACTGATATTAAAATTAGCCGTACAGGTGACGCAGTTGTTCTTCCGTACAAGTATTTGCTTGGAGCACTTCCAGATCTAAAAGATATCGAAGTTTTCCTAAGCCATGACATCAGGTTTTCTACATTCACAATTTTTATGCATGGTCACCATTTAAGACTGGATGGGAATTCTAAGTATGAGTATCTCTTACCCACGGGTGAGCGGATCTGGGTAAATGACAATGAGACAGGGTTTGATATGATCTCTGTAATACTGAAAAGCGAGAACGGCTTGCGTGAGTTGATACCTCAGAAGTAGTTTATTCGGCGGGAATGAGCTGCAGCTCATTCCCGCCTGAGAATATATATCCCCATCTATAGCGCAAAGGTGGTTGGTGATGTTAAACTTCCCGCGCTCAAATATTACAAGCCACAATTATGAAGTCAGCACTTTTCACAATAGTCATCTTTATCAGCTTTATGTTTATGTTGCCCACAACTGTGGTGGCGCACGTTGTTGTGTCTCCCGGAGAGGTAGGTGTGGGAGTGCGCCAGAACTTTGCTGTCGGTGTACCAAATGAGAAAGACATTCCGACTGTGGCAGTGCGCTTGGTGATTCCTGAAGGATTGGAATCAGTTACACCAAATGTAAAACCAGGGTGGCAGATCGAAGTGATCAAATCTGGTGACGTTGAAGATGCAAAAGTGACAGAAATAATTTGGCGTGGAGGTGAGGTGGGAGACGGATTGCGAGACGAGTTCATCTTCAGGGCAAAAGTTCCAACCTCAGAAACTACTCTAGTCTGGAAGGCTTACCAAACCTACTCAGACGGTACTGTTGTTGCCTGGGAACAAGAGCCAAATGCTGAGGCTGGTCATGGAGAGAGTTATCCGTACTCAACGACTAAAGTGGTGAATGACCTCGTAAATGAACCTACCACAAACTCAACTAACGCCAATCTTGCGCTAATCGCTGTAATCGTATCCTTGGCGGCGGTTGTATTTTCAACCTTTAGTTTGTGGCTTTCGCGCCGCCAATAAAAGTATCCCCCCTGTTACCGCGATCACTGCGGTTGCAGCAACCAGAACCCAGAGGTTAAGGCTAGAGCCAGTGCCCTGCTCCCGACTTACTCGAAAGTCGTATCTGAGCTCGAATTTTGTGCCAGAGCTGAGCGTGCCTTCTAAACTGATCACGTAAATGTCACGTGCTGTGAAAGTGTAGGTTGTGGTAAAAGTTGCGGTACCTGGCTCTTGAGGGGTAATACTCGGCCGTGCCGAAAAAATCGCCTCCCCTCCTCGGCTGATCACAATTTTGCAATCGCATGTAGCAAAGTCCGCCGTGCCTTCGCGATCTTTTATCTCCAGATAAATCGCACTAGGTACACCAATGAGGGGATCGTCTTCTGGATCGACATGAATTATCCCACCGATATTCCCATCAGTTTGTAGGCTGTGCGCACTCACAGTCGCCGGATTAACAAACACTAGTGCCAAGGTGAGTAGTATTATGGATAGTGTAAATCTCATTTTATTACTAGATCAAAATTTAACTGGATCATTTTACCGCTTGGGTAGAATGTGGCAAATGCAGTATAT
>JAEUSD010000045.1 GCA_016788825.1 Candidatus Doudnabacteria bacterium
CTCCGGCATGACCATTGAGTATCATCGGAACTAAGACAATTAAATTGCCGAGGAAGAAAATAAGTAAAGTCTGCCACCAGTTTAATCCATCTTTTATCATACCACTGGCCAGCATATAAGTAGGAATACAAAGGCTCATGCTGATCCATAAGGCTGCATAGTTCCAGGTACCCCATGTTCGTTTAGATATGGGAACAGGGGCGAGGTCTTCGTTGCAGAGAGAACTGTCTGCTGTATTTGGTGTTTGCATTTAATAAGTTTAGAGTTAAGAGTTAAGAATTCAGAGTTTGGGCTAACTCTTAACTCTACATTCTTAACTAACGTTTTCATCCGCAATCTTAATTGCCTCACTGATTATTGCCAATCCTTCATCAATCTGCTCTTTCGTTACACAGAGCGGAGGTGCAATAAAAATATAGCTCCAGCGAACAAAGGTGTACATGCCCAGATCTTTGATCTTTGCTGCCACTTTATTCATTACGGCCATTTCATCCGGTTTGGCATTGAAAGGAGCCATGGGTTCTTTGGTGGTTCTATTCTTCACCAATTCAATACAACCCAATAAGCCGGTATTCCTGAAATCACCAATGCTGGGATGTTTTTGTTTTAATAATTCTACTTGTTCATTTACATACTGTCCCATCGCTGCACAATTCTCAATCAGGCCTTCATCTTCGTAAATGTTCAAGGTTTCTAATGCAGCAGCGCAACTGACGGGATGAGCAGAGTAGGTGAGGCCTAGCGACAAAACAGTGTCGTCATATTTTGTTGCGATCTTATCTGATACCATAAGGCAGCCAAAAGGCAGATATCCGCAGGTGAGCCCTTTTGCCATGGCGATCATATCCGGAATGACGCCGTGATTTTCAAAACCAAACCATTTGCCTGTACGGCCAAAACCACTCATCACTTCATCCATGATTAATAAGATGCCATGCTTGTTGCATATTTCTCTTACTGCTTTTAAATAGCCAACGGGATATTGCAAACAGCCAGATGAGCCTGATTCGCCTTCTAATAATATAGCAGCAATATTGCCGGCACCTTCATAAGCAATCACTCTTTCTAATGAAGCTACCGATTCTTTCAACAGATTTTCTTCGCCATACTCCCAGCGATATAAATAGGGTAAATCGAAATGCACAAAGTTGGGAGCCTGCTGGCTGTCCATGGGGATACGCCGCGGGTCGCCGCTGGCAGACATAGCACCGTAGGATGCACCGTGATAGGATTGATAACGGGTGAGTATTTTATAACGACCCGTGTATAGTCTTGCCAGTTTAATTCCATTTTCAATTGACGTAGCACCGCATAAGGTAAAGAAAGCTTTGTTTAGATCACCGGGACAAATTGCTGCGAGTTTCTTTCCCAATTCACCACGCACTTTGGTGACACAGCTTGGTGTTACATAGGACACTTCCTGCATTTGTTTTACTACGGCATCTGTTATCCGTTGGTTACCATGGCCAATATTCACATTCATCAGCCCTGATGAGAAATCGATATAGCGTTTGCCATCGTAGTCGTAGAGGTAAACCCCTTCGGCATGTTTTACGGCGATAGGGGCGATGCCTTTTTGTTTGGACCAGGAGAAGAGGGTGTAATCCAAATTGTCCTGGATGATGTCGAGTGATTCGGAAATTGTTTTTGTGCTCATAATTATATTTTTATTAGCCCGACTTTAGTGCTACTATCATCGTCTGTTGCGTCGCACACTTCGGGGTTCTGTTCGTTGTTCAGCAAATCCAAAGTGGTTAATTACATGCTACTTTTTTGTCCCATCCAAAAGTTTCAAACCAAAATTGCGTATGGTCTTTAATCAAATAGCAAGTAGTATCAGTCTTAATAGTTTTATTTATCCTTTTGTCATATGAATTAGAAATAATTTTCAGTATTCCACTTTCATTACTTTGTGTCGTTGTAACAATTACGTTGCAATTCTTCTGCACTAATGAGACGGTTTCTAACTTAGGCTCAATAGTTGGCCCTTTTTTATCCCAATAGCTATACATAGTGCTTTTATTCTTCTCTATAATA
>JAEUSD010000046.1 GCA_016788825.1 Candidatus Doudnabacteria bacterium
ACCTTGAGTGCCAACACCTGCAGTCAACATGACCATGTCATTGCCCACAATTTCCCGCACTTTCTTCAGAGCTTCAGGATACGTAGCGCCGGCTTCCACAAACACATTGCCCTTTTCATTCCAGACAGTGACTACCCGCTCAGTGACTAACTCATATACCTGACGACCATCTTTCAATTCGGCCTCTTGGAACTCAGCAGCCGTGGGGTTACTGTCATGAACGTAGACACACACCCCTCGAGCTTCATCTGCAATGTAATCTTTGACTGTATCAAAACCAAACCAGGGCGTGACCATCACACAATCAAACTGCAACCAATCGTAGATTTCCTGTTTGACCATCTTCACTGACTCACCCATTTCTGAACGTTTACAGTCAGCCACTAAAGGAATTTGAGCATAGTTTTCTTTGAGATAGGTGTTAGTCAGGCGCAAACCTTCTAAACCTTCAGCCCCAAAGCCCGCATAAAAAGCCACATTACTTTTATACATGGCGGCCAGGTCATGCGTGGCCTCAATTACGTTTTTATTAAACTCGAAAATGGCTTGAGAAATGGATTTTCCCTGTTTTATGAGATCTGGAATCCGGTCGTAACGGCTATCCAGACCCACACAGACGTGTGAATCTTGAGTTTCCAGAGCGGTGACGAGTTTTTGATTGAAGTGCATAGAGTTTTTCTACAATTTTAAGCAATATCAGTTTGGTATCTTATAACCTTACCGTCAGTGCCTTTGACTAAACCTTCTTTCTTTTCATTTAAAGTTATCTCTGCTAGGAGGGTGAGCTTTTCTCGAGGCACATTAACAGACAAGGTTTCTCCGAACTCCACACCCGCATGGGTTACTGCTTCTACCTTCTCCCGATTACCCATAAATAAGGCTTCCACTCTCGTAATCCCTAAAGCTTGTAATACAGCACCTGCACCATTAAAAGATCTTAGATCAGCTGGTCGGTTTAAAGCTGTGTACAACAAATCTGAGCCAAAGGCAGTTCCCTTAGACTTTTCTCCTGGTGACAAACTTTCATTAACCTGATATATAGCATCCCATCCATTGTGGGATATGGATAGGCTACTACTTGTTCTACCCGTTGTTCAGCTAAACCCAAGTTAACCGTACTTTCTACCGTTTCCGAATTATAAAAAGAAAGGTCAACTTGTCCTAGGTCGTAAGCGGGCAATACAGGTTGCGGAGGATGAAGGGGCTGAATTTCTCCCGATAAATGATTTACAAATGGCAGTGCGAAACTGGTATAGGTGTCAGTAATGCCTTGCATGGCTACTACTAACTCTCCACGTACTCCCAACATTTCTTGATTAATAGCCGCTGCCACATCTATTTCTTCGTACATACAAAAAAAATCCCGCTTATGCGGGATCTACCATATATTCTGGAGAAGCTTGAAAGAGACAAGCTTCGACTTGTTTTTTGAGTTGAGTTTGGTTGGACAGTCTAGTGTTTTTGGGCACTAGAATACGTATTATAAGTGTATCTTGCATCAAGATCAACCCTTTTTCACTTTTTAGCTTTTTTACTTCAGGAACTAAGAAAATAACCGCTTCTCAACTTCCTGGGTAATTTCTGCTTCTACGGCTTCTAGAGTTTGGCTGGCGTCAATCACTACCCATCGTCCGGTAGGATCGGCTTTGGCTAACTCTAAATAAGCTTGACGCACTTGTTGATGAAAATTATTTGATTCCATATCCAGGCGATCCATTTTGCCTGTTCCTTCTCGACGCTGCAAACCAACTTCTGCTGGTAAATCAAGTAATAATGTTAAATCTGGGTATGTTTCTTTAGTTGAAACATTATTCAGTTCCTCAATCATATCTTTACCGAAACCTCGAACCACCCCTTGGTACACCACTGAGCTATCCCGGGATCGATCCATCAATACTACTTTCCCGGCAGCCAGTGAAGGTAAGACAATTTCCCGATAAATTTGGGCGCGCGCAGCTTGAAATAACAAAACCTCAG
>JAEUSD010000047.1 GCA_016788825.1 Candidatus Doudnabacteria bacterium
GTCGTCGCAGAATCTCAAGACGTCAGGGCTTTTGTGCTCGATCGGTATTTCCATGACAACAGATCGCCGTTATACGGCACGGGCAGCTTGTTCGTAGAGGCTTGTGACACCTATGGGGCTCCTTATGATTGTGTCGTTGTCGCAGCAATTGCACGTGCCGAGACCGATTTATGCAAGTACCATACCTCCGCTACTTACTATAATTGCTGGGGGTTTGGAGGCGGGGGAGCCTACCGCATATATTTCTCTAGCTGGCGTGAGTCTATCTTTAGAGTGACAGATACTTTGGTAAATAACTACGGAATTGAGTATATGGTAGACCCTAGCAAAATGGAGCGAGTGTTCTGTGGTAATGAACCTGGCTGTACAAACTGGGGCAACCGAGTAAAATTTCATATGAAGATTATCGACGAGTACCCTTTGGGGATGGGACTCGGATTTAAATTAACAGACCTCAAAAGATAGTCTATGGAACAACTTTCTGGATTAACAGAACTTGCTATTATTATTGCCAGTGGAGTGGTTGCAGCGTTTGTGAGCAATCGCATTAAGTTGCCAAGTATTTTAGGGTACTTACTTGCAGGAATTGTGCTCAGCTTGGTCCTCCCACGCGAGTTGCTTCAGTCTGAATGGATCGGGAACTTTGCGCAGCTAGGTGCAGCCTTGCTACTGTTTGCTATTGGAGTCGAATTTTCATTCGAAAATATTGCCAAGGTACGCAATATTGTGATTGCTGGGTCGATTGTCCAAGCAGTTGTCACCTTATTGCTTGGATTAGTCTTGTTCCCGCTTCTTTTTGGAATCTCTCAGTTTCATGCCTTTTTGATTGCAGCGTTGTTTTCTACCAGCTCAACTGCATTGGTGGTCAAGATATTAGAAACAAAGGGAGAAATTTACACAAAAACAAGCAACATCATGGTGGGATGGCTGATTATGCAGGACCTAATGATTGTGGCATGGTTTGTATTATTCCAAACGTTTGCCCCAAACGCCCAGGCTGGCGGCGACATCATAATGGCGATCATTACTACAGCATTTGTGATCGGTGTAGCCCTTGGCGTAGGAAAATTCGTCTTGCCTTACATCATGAAACAAGTTGCCGAAACTAAATCAGATGAGCTCCTTATTGTCACCACTGTAGCTGTAATTGTCGCTTTCTCAGTCTTTGCAAATGCGCTAGGAATATCTTTTACAATTGGGGCCTTTTTGGCGGGGCTTTCTCTCTCAGAGAGCTTCTTGAATCATGAGATCTTCACAGAGATAAAGCCCCTGCGCAACTTATTTATGATGGTATTTTTTGTAAGTATTGGCAGTTTATTCGATGTTAACGCTGTGTTTGACCAGATAGGCTTTATAGTCTTTGCCTTAATCATCTTCCTTGTGCTCAAAGCGGCAGTAATTGTGATTATCAACTTGTGGTTTGATGTGCATATCAAGAGTGCCCTCAAGGTGGGGCTAGGTTTGTTTCAGGTGGGTGAATTTGCCTTTCTGGGCGCTCAGTTGGCCCTACACCAAAACTGGATCGATTCTAAACTATATGCAGCAATCAT
>JAEUSD010000048.1 GCA_016788825.1 Candidatus Doudnabacteria bacterium
TCCCCGACTTGGCTACATCTGGAAAGCTCACGGCCTTGACCGCCCCATAGGTGGCATCGGGCATAAAGGTTGGTGTTATAATATCGCCGGACAAAGTCGAAATTTTCATAACGGATTATACCTGAAATGCCCAAAACTAATGATTTCGCAGCAGCCCCAGAGACTCTACCGGAGCTCCGTGTAATTATCGAATTGTTCAGTAACTTCAAGCTGGGAGAAAATACCCCACATCCCATTGATCCCGAAATCATAGAACGTCTTCAGCCTAAGGATTGGATGAGCTTACTGACCTACCTAGAATCACTCAGTAGAGCATTTACGACAAGGGTACCCCTGGCTTTGCAAAAGTCTGAGAACCTACTTAGCTTATCTGACGAATTAATTAAAGACCTTTACGAAGTACTAATGGTTTTCCAGAAGTTTCCGCTCATTCCCTATCTACTAACCTATGCCTATTACAAATATGGAGACTTCCAGATCTGTCAATTACTACCTGAATTGACCATGTTTCAAATCATAGCTATGAACCGCATAATTGAGGAGCTAAAGGCGGAAGGAAATGAAATAGCTACAGCTACAGCAGAAGTCCAGCTAATGTCAGAGATTGAGGATCCTACAGATGCCACCCAGGTTATGCCTTTTGTTTACGAGAGTTATGCACTCCCTTCAACAATCTCAGCACTTATTTCTAACTGCCTTTCTCGTAATCTATCACCAGAAAGATTGGCAGCAAACCTCAACTATATCCTTGACTTTGCTATTCAGAATTCAAATATCGATGCAAATTTATCTTTTATTGGTTTGGTTAGAAATGTCATATTTCAACATTACCCCTATGGGGTAACCTATCCCGAACTTACTGTCGAAGTACAAAGAAAAATTGACACCCTTTTAGGCTACGCAGAGGCCTAAATATATCCCCGATAC
>JAEUSD010000049.1 GCA_016788825.1 Candidatus Doudnabacteria bacterium
GTCACGGTTGAACAGGTCAATGGAGTCTTGAAAACGATTTTTGATCCGGAAATCCATTTGAGCATTTGGGATTTGGGTCTGATTTATGGTGTGGAGGTGACCCCGGATGGAAATGGAAAAGACAAGGTGGCCGTTCGTATGACACTGACGACGCCGGCGTGTCCCTACGGTCCAGCTTTACTCAGCAAAGTCCACGCCGACCTCGGCGCCATGGCCGGGGTTTCGGATGTGAAAGTGGACCTGGCGTGGATTCCTCCCTGGGACCCGCGTACCATGGCGTCGGATGAAGCCAAGCTTCAGATGGGTCTTTTTGAGCTGAACGATGACGACGAAGACGAGCCCACGTCAGAGAGTGCGGCCGCTTCCCTTTCCAAACCTCAAAAGTAAGGTATAATAGCACCGCAAGAACGAGGAAACTTTGCGGGCGTAGTTCAGTTGGTAGAACGTCTCGTTGCCAACGAGAAGGTCGTCGGTTCGAACCCGATCGCCCGCTCCATCTTCAGGAAAAAGACCCCGATTCGACTCGGGGTCTTTTTTTTGACGCTTTTGTCCCCCATGTTCATTTCTTATGGTACAATTCTGACGGTAGGTTGTATTATTTTTGAAAGGAGTTTCAAATGAAGAAAAACATTTTTGTTTCTTTTCTGAGTGTTTTGGTCTTGTCGCTGTCGGCGTGCGTTTCCTCATCGCGGTTTAAGAAAATGGAAACGGCGAAATTGGAAATTGAAACCCAGGCGGAAGAATTAAGAGCCCAGATTGATGCGTTGTCTTCCCAAAAAGAAATGCTGAGCCAAGACGTCGAACAATTAACAGCGGAGCAACAGGCCCTTCAACAGGAAGCCGAGAATCGGGAGAAGGGATACAACGAACTGGTGAGCCGGCTGTCCTCG
>JAEUSD010000004.1 GCA_016788825.1 Candidatus Doudnabacteria bacterium
ATGGTGTGCCCAGCCCGCTACAGAGCGTCGCCCATGTTTCTGTCGAATCTGCGACAAGTGTCCTAATCAAGCCATATTATATGGACAAGGCGCTGTTGGAAGAGATCGTGAAGGTGGTGAATCAGCTGAACTTGGGTTTCAATCCCCAGATAGACTCGGACAAAGTGCGAGTGAATATTCCGCCTATGACAGAAGAGCGTAGAAAAGAAACAGTCAAAGAACTGGGCAATATGCTTGAAGAATCAAAAACTACGATCCGCCAAATACGTCAGAAATACATAACAGATGTGAAAGAGCTTGAAGGGGTGTCTGAGGATGAGCAAGATCGAGATCAAAAAGAGATTCAAAAGCATATCGATGCAGCAAACGCCAAACTGAAGGATGCCGCAGATAAAAAAGAAGCTGAGCTCACAACCCTCTAATGCCCGAAGTACTAAACACTCTGATTACAATTGTTTCCTTCATCCTGATTCTGGGGATACTTGTGTTTATCCATGAGTTAGGTCATTACCTAGCTGCTAGGCTGATGCGCGTCCACGTGGAAGAGTTTGCATTTGGTTTTGGAATGAGTTTGTGGAGCAGGAAGATCGGCAAAACAGTCTACAAGATCAATTTGCTGCCATTTGGTGGCTACGTGAAGCTGCAAGGTGAAAAATACGATCCCAACGACCAGCGAGACGATAGTTATACCCATAAATCTGTTTATGCGAAGCTGTTTATCTTGTTGGCTGGTATTACTATGAATATACTCTTGGCGATCTTTTTGTTTGCAATCTTCTTGGGCACTGCAGGCTATCAGCAAGCTTTCCGAGCGATAACAGATTTTGATTTTGTTGGGGTGCAGTCGAGTAAGATCGCCCTTGTAGTTTCTAACGTAGAACCGGGGGCGCCGGCGGATGGTAATTTGAAATCTGGAGATGTCATCCTGAAGGCTGATGATCGAGATTTCGCTTATTTGGGCGAATTTAAAGAGATTTTGGCGCAAAAAGAGGGTGGTAGCATAACCTTAGAGGTTACAGATATTGAGTCCTTAGCCGGCGCCCCCCGACAGGTCACTTTGAACTTGCGTGATCAGTCTGAAGGAAAGCCACTCTTGGGGGTAGGATATATAAGCATGTATATAATCGATTACCCGGCAAGTGTGATCTCAGCTATTCCGCATACTTGGAATATGTTCTCTTATCAGCTGGTGTCATTGAGACAATTGATTGATGATTCTATTGCTTCGCAAGATGCCCAGATTGCTTTACAGGAAGTCGGTGGGGTGATCGCAGTGGGGAATCTAGTTGGACAAGTTGTTTCATTAGGTGATTACTTAGCGTTACTAAATCTTACGGCATTGCTGAGTGTGGCACTGGCTTTCTTCAATGTTTTGCCGTTTCCGCTATTGGATGGTGGGCAGGCAACCTTAGAAATCCTCCAGGCGCTGATGCGGAGACGTATTCCTGACAAGTACCTCAATGTTATAAACACCATTGGGTTGGTATTCTTGTTGGGATTAAGCGTCTTGATAACTTTTAAAGATGCATTGCAATTTAATTTAATCCAGGGGATTTTGGAGCAGGTTAGGTCTGTTTTTGGACGCTAATCTGTGTTAGAATTCCCACGCTCGATTCATTAATAAATAATTATGGCAGTAATTGTTCACGATGATATGCCCGTAGATCAAGCTCTGAGAATGTTGTGGAGAGAAGCAAACAGAGAGGGTGTAATCGAAAAGTTAAAAGAAATAAGGTATTACGTAAAGCCAACCAGTATCAAGCATACTGTGAAGAGGGCTTATGCTAAGACCAAGAGACGTAGGGCACGTGCTAAGCGTCGTGCCGCAAATAAAGGACACTAATTGGTGTCCTAAAACTAATCTTTCCTTCAATGGCTGACGTTCTTTACCGTAAATATCGGCCACATACTTTTGCTGAAATTAAGGGACAGTCAGTTACAGTGAGTATTCTCAAGCAAGCTGTGGCCACTGACAAGCTATCTCATGCATTCTTATTTTCTGGTCCACGCGGGACTGGTAAGACTTCTACAGCAAGGGTTCTAGCAAAGGCCGCCAATTGTTTACATCTAAAGAAGGATGGTGATGTGTGTGGTGAGTGTGCGGTTTGTAAAGAGATAGATAATGGCAGCTTTCCTGATTTGGTTGAAATAGACGCTGCATCAAACCGGGGAATTGATGAGGTGCGGCTCCTGAAAGAACAGGTCAATTTTCTCCCTGTAAGGGGCAAAAGAAAGGTGTATATCATTGATGAGGTACATATGATGACCAAAGAGGCTTTTAATGCCCTCTTGAAGCTTCTGGAAGAACCTCCTACCCATGCCATATTCATTTTGGCTACCACAGAGATTCACAAAGTCCCAATTACGATTTTATCGCGGGTGCAGCGCTACGACTTTATGCTTGCTGAGCAGTTGGAGCTTTCTGCGAAACTGAAGATGATTGCTGATAATGAGCAAGTAGAGGTGGAAGATTTAGTTTGGGATCTAATATTTCAGTTCAGCCAAGGAAGTTTCCGTGATGCAGAGACATTGCTAATGAAAATTATGCAATTGAAGTCTGCTGACGGCAAAGTGTCTGTTGCGGAGGCGGAGTCTGTTTTGGGGGTTGCTCCAACTACAGAAGTTACCTCCATAGCGGAGGCTTTACTAAGAGGGCATTCGGTTCAGGAGGTTATGCGGACGTTGAATGATTTTTCGAGTCGTGGTGGCAATTTGGTTTACCTAGCAAAGCAAATAGCGTCCCATATCCGCCAGGGCCTTGTAGAGGAAAAAGAGCCGATCAGCAAACGGCTATCTCAAGTGCTGAATATGCTGATAAGCATTCAATCGGAAGCTAAATTTATTGACGATGTTCGAATGCTTTGGGATGTCGGCTTGCTTAAGGTCTTCTCCGAACTCCAACCACAGATGAAGGGTGGGGGCGACGCGCCTAAGTCCGATATACCGTCACAAAAGGGTAACATGCCGTCGCACAGCGTTAAAAAAACGCAGGTTGAACAGCAACCAGTACAGGTGAGTTCTTCAGAGGTAGTACAGGCGGGTGGTCAGTGGGAAAAGTTCTTATTGGTTGCTAGAAAAGTGGATCTAAAGCTATGGACATGTTTGCAAGGGGCAATTTATGATCATGAGCGCAACGTTGTGGTTGTGCCTGGCAGTTATGCATTTGAAGAATTACAAAAAGATACGATGAGGGGAAAGCTCGATAAGGCTGCAAATCAGATATTTGGGGCTACTATTAGTGGGATAGAGATGTCCAAAAATGCTATTATGGGTGAGAGTTCTAATGCAGAGCTCGTAGAGTCAATACTTTAAATTTTTAAGAAAATCATCATGGGAGTAATCGATATGGCAAAAATGATCCGCAAGGCTCAACAGACAAGAAAGACAATGTCTAAGATCATGGCTGCTGGTAAATCTAAATCTCAGAATACAACAATTTTGCTAAATGGATTGACTGAAATCGAAGATATTGAATTTGGAGACTTGCTGTTTGCGGATGGGAATAAAGAGGTGTTGAAACAACAGATCAAAAAAGAGGTGATTGAGGCATTCAAAGACGCAAAGAAAAACCTGGAGACACAGCTTTCACAAAGCATGGACCTAGATAGCATCCGCGATATGTTGTCATGAGCGCCCCAATTCTTCCATCTGCAATTACAGATTTATCTGATACCCTGAGTAGGCTACCTGGGATTGGCCCTAAACTGGCGGCCAGATTGGCAGTATACTTGGCGGTAAAGGGGGTGAGAACTAGGGATGAGCTAATTGCAGGTCTGGGAGATGTTGCAGAGAGTATTCAAGTTTGTTCGCAGTGTGCGAATCTGTCGGAATCCCCCTTGTGTGCGATATGCCTGGACGAAGGTCGGGATAGGTCCAGCGTGCTAGTTGTGGAGACGGTATTAGATCTTTACCAGATAGAGAAAGCCGCTATATACAAAGGGTTGTATCTTGTCCTTGGGGGGTTAATATCTCCAGTCAATGGGGTGGGGGTAGCGGATCTTAACATTGATTTGCTGTGGGATATGTTGGCAAAGTATGAGTGTAAAGAGGTAATAATCGGTTTTAACAATAACGTGGAGGGGGATGCTACCGCGATGTATATCTCTGGACAGGTAGGGGAACGTTTCCCAGGGATAAAAACTTCTCGGCTCGCAAGAGGATTAGGTGCCGGGATAAGTTTAGAGTATATTGACCCTTCTTCGCTTCAGGGGGCGTTTCAGAATAGATCTTCAGTTAGCAATTGATCCATCACAACAGTAGCGATACGCTATAGGTACGATTTCGGGTGCGAAGGTTCCTCCTTCTTTCGTAAGATATTTCGGCGAGTTATAACCATATTGTAGTTGCTATTTGACATGTTGTATTTTCGATAGATCCTATAGAGTAGAACCTGCCATCTGGGATGAATATATACCATTTCTTGGCAGTTAAGCCTTATATTTGTTGCAGCGATTTTCATTGAATCATGAGCCCTTTTTTGCTAATATTCCAAGCGTTTAAATAAGAAAATAAAAACATATGGCGAAAGCAAAGAAAAATGTAGTAGAGACAGAGCAGTCGGGTGGTGAGGTGGTTTTGAAGAGTTATGAGTTAGCCTTATTGGTGAAGCCATTGCTACCTTTTGATGTACAACAGAAAGTAATTAGCCCACTTACTGAGTTTGTAAAGAAGTCGGGTGGTGCAATGACTCCAGTTAAGGATGACGCAGGTAAAGATATAGAGCTAGCTAAGAAACACCTTGCTTACCCAATAAAGAAGCATGAAGAAGGTTACTACGGATTCTATAGTCTACAGTTGCCTGCAAATAAAGCTAAGGAGTTGGAGAGGCAGCTCAAGTTCAACACAGATGTGTTAAGGTTTTTGCTTATTTCGGAAGATAAACTATAAGGATTGTATTTTGAATGTCAAAGTCACGTTCATTAAATAAAGTCCAGTTGATTGGGAATCTCACTAGGGATCCGGTACTGAAGAAGACAGCAAATGGAGTTACCGTCTGCACATTTGGGATGGCAACAAACTCAAGTTGGAAGGATGCTCAGGGAGAGACTAAAGAGCGAGCCGAGTTCCACAGTATTGTGGCTTGGAATAAGATGGCAGAAGTGTGTGCGCAGTTGCTGTCGGTGGGAATGCTTGTTTTTGTAGAAGGAGAGTTGAGAACGAATGTTACTGAAGATGAGGCTGGTGGAAAGAAGTATCGTACAGAAATAAAAATGAATGATATGATCTTGCTGGATTCTAAGGGGAAGACCGGGGTTGGGGTTGATTCGGAAGAAGATGTGCAACCAGAACAAGAAAATACTGGTGAAGAAGTAAATTTATTTTAGTAGTTCATAATTAAGAGTATGAAAAAAGATACGAGAAAGAAACGCAAACAGAAACCAGTGAGGTTAAATCTTCCTTGTCCATTCAACGGTAATCCCGATTTGATTGACTATAAAGATACTTACAAACTGAAGAAGTTTGTTACAACAAGAGGAAGACTTCTTCCTACTTCCAAGACTGGTGTTTCTACGAAATGCCAAAGGAAACTAGCATTGTCTGTAAAGCGCGCGCGCTATATGGCCATGCTGCCTTACGTGCATTACGTGTAATTTCCCAAAAACAATCGCATAGCATATAATGGTCTTTGTCTAAAGTTTTGCTATGCCTTCAGATAGTGTAATTAAAAACCGAAATTACGCAGTGGTAGTAATACTAGTCGCGTTTGCTTTTGGCGCTGGCCTCTTAGTTGGATCCAACTCACCTTCGCCAGTGACTGGTGGGGCGAACTTCTTCGATGGTGCTTACCTGCAAAAGATATACAGCAATATAAAAGCTGAGTACATAAATGAACTTCCAAGTACAACAGATATTACCCGAGGAATGGCCAAAGGCCTAGTTGAGTCTCTTGGAGATAAGTATTCAAGTTATCTATCGCCCCAAGAAGCCGCCGACTATTTAGAAGGGAACGATTCCGCATTTGAAGGGATCGGTGTACAGCTAGATTTTAATGGTAGTTATACCTTTGTGCTGAGCCCTCTAGATGGTTACCCTGGGCAGAAGGCTGGTTTGTTGGCTGGGGACTTAATCTTAGAGGTAGATGGGTCAGACGTCTCCGGTATTAGGCCAGAATTAGTTGCGACGAAAATTCGAGGACAGGCTGGTACTAAGGTCAAATTGACTGTGTATCGAGAAGCTGAGGCTAAAGCTCTTGATTTTGAAATCACCCGCGAGCGCATAGATTTGGAGAATATTACGTTTGAGAAGCTGGATAATGGCGTTGTGAGGATAGATATAGTCAAGTTTACAGAGGGTAGGGAAGAAGGGAAAGATCCGGTAAAAGTGTTCAACGATGCTTGGGATAAGGTTGCAAATCAAGTAAAAAGCTTGTCGCCCTCTGCTATTGTTTTGGACCTTAGGAATAACCCTGGAGGTTACGTAGACTCTGTGAAATATGTGGCAGAAGAGTTCTTGTCCAAGGGTAATATTATTATGCAGGAAGAAGACAAACAGGGAAGCAGAGAGCAGATTAGGGATTACCGTGATGGGAAGTTTGAAACTGTTCCTCTGGTTGTACTGGTAAATGAAGGTTCTGCTTCGGCCTCAGAGATCTTGGCTGCGGCCATTCAGGAGAATGGCCGCGGAAAGGTAGTTGGTATGCCTACTGTGGGTAAAGGGGTAGAGCAAAAAGTACTTCCATTGGATGATGATGGCCTTTTATTCTTGGTATTTAAACGCTGGTTGACTCCAAAAGCAAACCAGCTATCTCCAGAGTCACCTGTTACCCCAGATGTAGAGGTAAAATTTGACCCAGCAGTTGGAACTGATAACCAGTTGACTCGGGCGCTTGAATCATTGGCGGGCAATTAGGAAGCGTTCTCGCCCGAATTGATCTGGTAAGATGACTACTTCTCTGTATAAATTTAGCTGTTCTACTGCGTTTTTTAGCTTACTCACAGTGCTTGGGGAAGCCTCAAAGAAAAGCGAGGCAGGAACCTCCAGGTGGTTAACGTAGCTAAGAATGCTTTTGTATACCTCTAGACCGTCAGGACCACCATCTAATGCTATTTGAGGTTCGTAATTCTTCACGCTGGGGGGTAATCCGGCCATCTCTGCACTTGTTATATATGGTGCATTAGCAATAATATGTGTCGGCCGCGCCGCAGGCGCGGCCTGATAATCCTTGATATCACTATTTATTAGGGTGATTTGGTTTTCCCCTTCTGTGGCAACAGCTTTGTCATTATTTGTTACGAAATTGATACCCAATTGGGTGCTCAGGTTCAACTGAGCTATTTCCATTGCTGGTAAGCTAATCTCTAACCCTGTGTATTCGATGTGCGGAGTTAGCTTTTTTAGAGCTACGGCGATGCAGCCACTTCCTACGCCCACTTCTAGGACATTGACTGGTTTATCTTTTGATTGGTTGTTTAGATCCGCTACGAGGAGTTGAACCAGGGACTCAGTTTCTACTCTGGGAATCAAAACATCGGGGGTGATCTTTAGTCTGTAGCCCATAAACTCAGCTTCTCCGATAATATATTCCAAGGGTTCATCGGATAGGAGTCTGTTGAGTTTCATTGTCAATTTCTTGTACTCATCCTCGCTGACCTCCCTTTCTGGGTAGGCATGCAATTCGCTACGCTCAATGCCTAGGGTTTTAACTATGAGTGGGACGATGTCTTGCTCGTAATCTGTGCCGGCTATGCGGGCCTGGGAAGAGAATAGTTGTAGTATCTCCTTGTAATTCATCAGTCTGCGTCTTCTGCGGTAATTACTTGGCCCTGGCTGATACGGTCACGGAGCTCTTTGTTCACTGTTTTTACAATTTCATCTAGCTCACCTTCGAGTACTTCCTGGATATTAAACCAAGATTTTGAGATTCGATGATCAGTAATCCTACCTTGGGGGAAATTGTAGGTGCGGATCTTCGCTGACCTGTCTCCGGATTGAATCGCTTGGGACCTGATATCTTTTGTTTTGCTGGCGACTTCTTGTTGGTGTGCTGTATACAGTTTACTGGCAAGGATGGACATCGCTTTTTCTTTGTTCTTGTGTTGTGAGCGGCTGTCTTGGCAGGTGACGATAATCCCTGTGGGGAGGTGGGTGATTCTTACGGCAGAGTCGGTCCTATTTACCCCTTGTCCGCCAGCTCCGGATGATCTATATACGTCTACACGGATATCTGAAGCGGGAATATTTACATCGGATTCTGGTATTTCGGGGAGGATAACGACAGATATTGCTGACGTGTGAATCCGTCCGTTAGCTTCTGTTACCGGGACTCTCTGCACGCGGTGAACACCACTTTCAAATCTAAGCTTGCCAAAGGCCCCTTTTTCGTCGACACGAAACACTACCTCTTTGATCCCTCCTGTGTCTTCTAGGCTGGTATGGATGCTTTCTATGTCCATGTGTTGAGTGTTTAGGTAGCGTACATACATCCGATGAACTTCTTCGGCGAATAGGGCGGCTTCAGTTCCACCTGTTCCAGCTCTGATTTCCACAATTGCGGGTCGCTCGTCATCTGGAAGCTTAAGTGCGGTGAGGTCTTTGAGTTTGCTCTCGAGTTGCTGTATTTGCTCTTGCAGTAATGGTAATTCTGCGGCAGCAGCTTCTGCCATCTCAGGATCTGAGGTCAAGATCTCGGTGTCAGTTAACTGTTTGCTTAAGGCGGTATATTTGGAATGGGTATCTAAGAAATCTTGCAGATCAATTAGTTCTTTGTTTAGTTCGCCTGCTTTTTTATAGTCTGAAACGACGGCAGGAGTCTGCAGCTCGGCAAGAATCTCGGTTAGCCTTTTCTGCTTAGTAGAAAGTAAAGCTGGGTCTATCTCAATCGCCATGCGAAGATTATATCTTAAATCAAAGGGAGGAAGCTATTTCTGCTGCAACTGCTTCATCATATCCTTTAGAGTTGGGGCTTTTGCACTAGTGATTTGAGAAACACTTGAGGTCTTGCGTGCCTCTGCCTTCTTGCGCTTCTTGATTACCAAGTCTTTATTGGCAGCTGAAACGCGGTCAGTAAAGCGTTTCAATGTATCAAAAGTGTCAACCAACTGGTCTGCTTTTCCGGTGTAGTGTGGGTGGGAAGCAGAGGATATTTGCACATTTACAACGTTGTGTTCAACACCGTCGATAGATTTTGTGCTCTCTGAGGTGATTGTCGATACGCTAGTAAATTCTGTCTTTGTAGCGCTATCAACAAAGACTACTGGTTTTGTTTGTGGGTGGATACCTTTTCTCATGCGCGGTGATTATAGCAGCTTGGGCGGTGAGTTGTCGATGAGTCTTATTTGTCTCTGTTATTTTGATTCTTATGGCGGTTGAGGGGGTAGTACTTCGTTACTTTAGTGTAGAACAGTAGGTGGTTTTATGTAACTTTTGCACGAAATGTGGATAATTGTCGTAAACTGCATCCGTGTGGTATCTTAGAGATGATTCATATATTAGTACTACGCGAAATGAATATTAAATTAATTGCACCAAAAGTAATCCAAATTGAGGGAGATTCTGCTTCGGCAGTTGTGGAATTTGAGGGGGGAAAGGCAAAAGATGTTGATGGGGGGCTTTATGTGAGTGTGAACTCTGAGGTGGTGGGTGCTATATCTGGCCCTGGGGAATATGAGCAGGGTGGGGTGGAGTTAGCAATGTTGGAAACGAAGGAAATTGTTGCTGGGCAGGCTGAACTTGCTCAAGTACGCATCGATAATATTAATGTATTGAATGTATTGCAAGCTCCAGGAGATCTTCAGAAAGAGCAGTGGGAACTGATAGATAATGTACATATTTTGTGTATGGATGCTGGCATAAAAATTGATGAGCCAGCTAAATTCGTGAATAAAATTAACCCGTATGTCTTAATTGTGTTGAACTCAGATAAGGAGACAGCGGAGAAATGGTTGGGTATGACTATTGAGTCTCAAGATAAAAAGTATAAATTCTCGGATAAAGATTTCACTGCCGAAGAACCTGTACTGAGAGTGCTGTTGCTGGCTTAATATTCTCGCAAAGTATAACTAAAAATGGCTGATCGGGTTCCACCACAAAATTTAGATGCAGAGCGTTCAGTACTGGGGGCCATATTGCTTGACAGTACTGTATTGACTAATGTTGCTGATGATCTAAAAGCTGAGCATTTTTATTCACCACAGAATGCAATTATTTATGAGGGGATTGTTGATTTGTACCAACACGCAAAGCCGATAGACGTCGTAACTTTGACAAGCATATTGAAGTCGAAGAAGAAGTTACAGCAGGTGGGCGGAAGTGCCTACCTCTCCGAGCTAATTGCTGGGGTTCCCACTTCCGCCCACGCCAAAGAGTATGCGTTGATAGTGAAGCAAGCGTTTGTGCGTAGAAGTTTGATGCAGTTTGCGACTAAACTGGAAGAGCAGGCAGTGACAGAGGATAAGGAGATTACTCAGATTATGGACGAGCTGGAAGGGCGGCTATTTTCTCTGTCGCAAGATAGCACGCAGAGAGATTTTCAGACTGCTGCTGCACTTTTGGAACAGCATTTTGAGATAACTGAAGAATACAGCAAAAACCCCAACGCGCTACGTGGATTATCTAGTGGTATGCGGGCTGTTGATGAAATCTTAGGGGGGTTGCATAACTCTGATCTAATAATTCTAGCTGCTCGGCCTTCTGTAGGTAAGAGTTCTTTTGCTTTCGATATTGCTCGCAATGTGGCGATTGACCAGGCTAAGTCAGTGGCAATTTTTTCATTGGAGATGCCTGGGGTACAAGTGATTCAAAGGGTTTTGTCCCAGCAGATTGATGTTAGTTTGTGGGATCTGCGCATGGCGCGAATGACCGACCAAGCTTATGCGCGCTTTGCGGAGGGGGCGGGCAAGTTGGCTGATGCCAAGCTGTTTATTGATGATACCCCTGGCCTAAATATTATGCAGCTGCGTAGCAAAGCGCGCAAATTAAAGATTGAGCACGGGTTGGATTTCATGATCATTGATTATTTGCAGTTGATGCAAAGTGTAAACGCTAGAAGTGACAACCGCGCGAGCGAGGTAGCGGAGATCTCTCGATCACTCAAGTTGCTCGCTCGCGAACTCAACATTCCTATTATGGCCCTCTCGCAGTTGAATCGTGCAGTGGAAAGTCGGAATGACCATATTCCTCAACTTTCTGATCTTAGGGAGTCCGGATCTATTGAGCAGGACGCTGACTTGGTGATATTTCTAAGCCGTGAAAAACTCTTCAACCCAGAAACCGAGAACCCGGACAAGGTTGATGTGTTTATTGCAAAGCATCGTAACGGACCGGTGGGTAAGGTGGAGTTGAAGTTTGTCGAGAAAACGACAAAGTTTGTGGATGTAGATGTCTAGGGCTAGATAATCAGCTTGCTTTGTGGGTATATAGGCGATAAAATCCCAGTGCTGAAAAGCGACTAGATTTACTTATGCCGGAGTGGTGGAATTGGTAGACACGCTGGACTCAAAATCCAGTGCAGGTTACACTGTGTGAGGGTTCGAGTCCCTCCTCCGGTAAATATTTTCATTATTCATCTTTATTATTATGGCAGGTACATTTAACGCGAACGAATTGCGTAAGGGGATGGTTTATGTTCATGGGGGCGATGTTTTGTTGGTTCTTGATTACAAACATATCAAAATGGGGCGGACGCCGGCGACAAATCGTGTGAAGGTAAAGAATATCCTTACTGGTAATATTACCGAAAAGACCTACGGGTCAAGCGATAAGGTGCAGGAGGCTGATGTTTCGAAGCGCACAGCACAATACCTGTATGTCGATGGTGAAAACGTGAACTTTATGGATACAGATGATTACAGTCAGTTTTCGCTACCTCTCGAAGATCTGAAAGAAGCTCTGGGTTACCTTAAAGAGGGTGAAAAAGTTATTACTTTGTACCTAGATGGTAAACCCGTAAGTGTTGAAGTGCCAAAAAGCGTAGAACTCAAGGTGACACTGGCTTCCGATGCTGTGGCAGGGGACTCTTCCAGTAACCCTACAAAACGTGTAACATTAGAAACAGGGTTAGAAATTGATGTACCTCTGTTTATCAAACAAGGTGAGGTAATCAAGGTAAACACTGAGACTGGGGAGTACTCTAGTCGAGCAAATTAATTAATTTTATATAGTTAAGGGTTAAAGCCATGGCAGACATCGTTACAGCCTTACTTACAAATAGCCAGACTTTGCTGGTGATAATTCTTTTCTACCTAGCAGCTTTGTGGCTGATGTTCTGCTTATGGGTGTTTATCGATGCCATGAAGCGTTTCCGCAGCCTGCCAATCTCAATTATTCTGACGTTATTGACGTTTGTGTTTAACTTTCCTGCACTAGTTTTCTACTTGATCATTCGCCCAGAAGACCCTACTTTGGATGGCTATGCTAGCGAAGGTGGAGTGAATGTTCCATTGATGAATTTTGTAGGAAATGATGGAGAAGTGCAGTTTTCTCTTAACTTGAAGGTAAATCCCAAATACCAGCCAGGGGCAGATATGGATGTAAATGTTAACTGGAAGTCTGACCGTGCAGATGTGCGCCCTGTTGAATCTACATATAATCTTTCTGCAAGTGTTTCTGAACCTGTCAGCTCTGGTTCATCTATCAAAGATAAATTAGCTGGATTTCGCTCCAAAGCTACTTCTTCTTTTAAGCAAGTTGTCGAAACTTCGAAAAAGAAAGTAGATGATTATAGCCAAGAAATTTCTAGCACCGATGAGGGTGGGGAAGAGGATGATAAGGCTGCTAGGTCTGCTAAATCAAAACGCAAATGAACACCGAAGTAATTCTGCTAGCAGTTGGGGGTACGTGGATTATCTTAAGCTTCTTCTACTGGAGGCACTACTATCTGGGGAACAAATCTGCGTTCGTCTCTTATGATCGGGTTTTTCTGGCACTTATTCTTGCGCTAGTCATAACTAGGTTAGCATCTGTAACTATTGACTACAGCTTATTAGTAAGGCCTTTTAGTGTGCTGGAGGTGGTGAGCATCTTTAACTTGCATTACTTCTATCCCTTAATTCCTGCCGCAGTCCTGCTGGCACACCAGTTTTATAGTTTCAATGTCAAATTGAACAGGCACTGGGCGGAAGAAAGTTTTCCCGCAATTTGGTATGGAATCGGTTTAACAGTTCCCATTGTTTGCGTCCAGATAGTTCGCGCGATTAGTTTGGAATGGCCAAGACAGTTCCTAGGGTTACATATCGGTCACTTGACTGTACTGGCAATTTCTTTCGTTTTGGCGTGGTACCTAAAGAAGAATAAGCTTTTGCTAAGGCTGGGTTACTTGGTTTACTTATTCCAACTGCTAGGGTTTGTACTGTCTTATCACGTCTCGCAGACTATCTCGATGGAAGAGCTAAACCTGTATTTCTCGGCTTGCGGGATTGCATTTGTATTGATATTCCTGCCGTATATTCCTTACAACTTAGCTAAGTTTGTACGCCGTAATGAACTGGTGGAAAAAGGCTGATTGGTTGTGGGTGGCTGCGCTCTTGGTGATTGTAGACCAGTTGCTTAAGCATACTCTCTCTGGAGAACTGGTGGTAAATCCTGGCGTTTTCTTAGGACTGATTTTGCCGAATGCGTTAATAATCCTTCTCCATGCAATATTTTTGGTCGTAGGGGTACTGTGGGGCTTGAGTAATAAAACTTATCTTGCCAAGATAGTTTTGGCTTTGGTAGTAGTCTCTGGCAGTAACTTCATAGATCGAGTGTTGTTTGGTGGGGTGATAGATTATCTCCAGATTTGGGGAGTTTGGTTTAATTTGGCTGATGTGGGGGTTAGTGTTTTTTTAGTGTTAGCCCTATTTTTCTAACAGAGTATATGAAATATAGGGTATAATACGTGGCATATGAAACCAAAGCTAAACACATTACAAAAGCTAGTCAGTTTAGTAACTATACCTGCTGTAGTTGGGGTTCTACACTCAAATCCGGCTAAAGCTGCTGATAAAGATGATGTTGAAAGAAGATCTCCTCTTCCAATCCAACAGGCGGAGCAAGGACTTACAGAAGAATATCTGAGTATTTGGATTGGACTCTACCGCGACCTAGCGGGGGAAGACGATATTCTTAAAGGTAGAGGGGGGCTTAGAGAATATTTAGAGGAGAGAAATACATATTTCAGCTACCTACCTTCTGATCTGACATACAAGATAATGCAAAATGGTGGACTTGGTCTGTGGGAATGGGTGCGGTTAGCAGCGCTTGAGGCTGAGCAGCTCGGTAGACGGAGTAAAGATGACACACTGCCCGGATTCATAGAAGATTTTTTACGTGAAGCAGACACTCTGCCAGAGCTTGCTGAACATTGGTTTGACAATGACCTAACTGAAGTTAGTGCTGAAGAGCGTAGTGGGATGAGGGACTTCTATCTGAGCTTATCACCTTATCAGCAAGCATTCTTTAGGTTTCAGCCACCTAACAAGTTTGCACTTCAAACTGTTTATGCAATTTATAAGGTGCAGGAAAGAAGTGTTGATCCAAGGACCTTTGTCGATGTATGGATGTTTATTCTAACTCTAGAAGGAGAGGCTGATACTCCATATACTGTGCATTTGGAAGGTGATGAGGGTAAGATAGATGAAGGCTCTCAGCTTGAAGAAGAACTTTCGACGGATGAAATTCCCGACGCAGATTTGCAAGCTATATATGATCAATGGCAGGAAGAATATAAAGAGTACGTTGAAGGTAGCAATGGTTTGATTTTGATGTTTGAGTACTTTAGGGGAATGAGTCCAGCCGTAAGGGCCCAAGTGATACAAGCTGGCGGGTTAGACGCCTTTGTTTGGTTAGTTTATATTCGAGGAACTGTGAATAATGAGCCCGTGGAGGGTGTGGACGAGTTTACAGTCGAGTTTCTAAGAAGTAATAGTACAAATGATGAGCAGGCCGAACAATGGCTTTCTGCTCGAGGTTATGGAGAGGGGCCTCTAAAGTCATTCTTTATGGCCATGACTCCTCTACAGCGAGCTTATGTACTTCAGAATAGGACTTTGACATGGCAAAATCTTGTTTCTCAAGTCCCAGGTGGTCTGTCTGTGAAGGATTTCATGGACAGAATTATCGTTACAGACTTTGCTAACGGTTCGATTGGGGCGACTTATTTCACGGATCCTTTTGAGGTTAGCACAGACCCAACTGGTTTTGATGAGAGAGTTTCTGAATCAATTCCAGAAGAATTTGCCGATATACCTGGTATAACTGCCTTGCAAATTTTGGCTCAATCTTTTGACAGAGAAAATGGAACCAATTACGAAAAAGTAATTTTTGATTTCTTATGGGGACAAGTTCTTCTCGATGATGCCATAGGGGACCCAATGTCTGATTTAAGTTTTCAACATACTTCTGAAGATAGGGATGACTATACACAGGTGTTACTTTCGGTTTATAACTCTAGCCTTAATGTGGAACAGAAGATGAATATCTTAGATACACTTATGCGTAATATGGAGTTTAATGTAGTGCTCCCGAGATATGCGAGCGTGGATACAATCACTCTCGAACAGTATATCCAAACGCATGATGCTACGACCCTAGCAGGTGGCGGGCGGCGAGTAAGATCGGTCCCACGTGTAGAAGACGGTAATGTAATTTTTACTGCGAATGGGGATGTCGGGGTAGAGATATTATTAGCTGTATTCGATCGAAAACATCCGAACACTGGTGCTTGGTATATGGTGAAATTCCCGGATGGGAGTGTTGGCTTTATGAGTTACAGTGTTCTTGGATTTTCCCAGTAGGGATTAGTTTGTTCCTCCTTAAATATTCTTTAATATATAATGCAGCATGGAGTTCAAAGTCGAAAAAATACACGCGGGTAAAAGGTTGGATCTTTATCTGACACTGATGCTCCCCAATTATTCACGGTCTAACATTCGTAAATTGCTGGATATGGGTAAGGTGATGCGTGGGGAAGAGGTGGAGTACCGTCCCAATTATAAAGTAGAAGAAGGAGATGTGTTTGTAGTCGGTTCAGAAGAAGAGTTGCAACGCAAAAGCCTTACGCCTTGGGATGTAGATGTGGAGATAGTCTACAAAGATAAAGATCTAGTCTTAGCCTATAAACCAGCAGGGATGAATGTGCACCCCACAAGCATCGAAGACACTGAATCCTTAATAAATGCTGTGGCATTTAAACTAAAAGATGAACTTACACCATTTGGAGTAAACCTTGTAAATAGGATAGATAAGGCCACTTCTGGATTGGTTGCGCTGGCGATATCACCGGAAGGAGCATGGCATTACGCTAAGCAGTTTGCAGAGGGGAGAGCGAACAAAACATACTTGGCAGTTGTCTCTGCCGACTGGTTTGAAGATTACGGTGAGGAGGAAGTCCATGTAGCGAACTTTATTCGCTACGATGTGATCCGCAAGCGCCAAGTAGTAGTCCAGACGCGGGGAGATCATGCTGAGACAGATTTCCGCTGGGAGAAGCTAACAGATGACTCAAACTGGGGTATTCTGACAGTACACCCTCGCACAGGAAGGACTCACCAAATAAGGTTACACCTTGAAAGCTTGGGTTATCCGATCTTGGGAGATGATAAATATGGGGGGAAAGAATATCCTCGGCTACTTCTGCATGCATATGCCTTGGAACTTGCTAAACTAGGTGGAGGAAAGATTAATGTGCATACTTCATGGCCAAAAGATTTGCAAAAGATACGTCTTTGAGACGTAAAAAAGACTCTCGGTTCACTTATTTATGGCAAACCAGTAAGGTTGCTAGTGTTTTGAATAGGCTAAGGAGGCGGGCCGTACGGCCCGCCTCCTTAGCCTCGGCTATGCCGAGCACCAAGAGGACAATAACGCTTCCCAGTCTGCCTTTTCGGATACATATACCTAAACTGAAGCGGAGCTTTTTTATCAAAGTATTTTTGGCCGTAGCTGTAGTAGCTATTGTAGCCGGTGTCATACATCTATCTTCTTTGAAGCTTACTCCTAGCGTTTTCGCTGAGCAGGGGGTAGAGCCTTTGCCTATCACAGGAGACACAATTAATATTCTGTTTGTAGTGTATGACAAGGTCAATGACTATGAATTCTGTGACTTTGTCGCAGTGGTGAGTTTGAATAAGAAATCAACGCAGAGAACAATTTCAATAATAAACGTAGACAAGGAGTTTGCAGTATTTACCTATCTAAATCGCGCCGTAAAGCTGCGTAGCATGTTGGCGACCACCAAGGCTGATGATGAGCCAGGTTTGCCATATATTTCGAGTGGTGTGCAGGCAATGCTGGGAATTCGGTTGGATAGATATGTGTTTGTGAGTAAGTCTAATTTGATACAGATGGCGGAGATAGTGGGGGTGGAGTATTTGGTCCCAGAAGAGGTTGCTGATCAGGATGTGGGATTCTTCGCCAAGGGACAAAAGCTGCAGGGGCAGGACTTGATAGAGTATTTGGCGATAGATCAGGCTGGTGCCGATGTGCAATCAGAGCGGTTTAAGAAGTTTCTTGAATCTGCTGTGCCCGGTACATTGGGCTTTAATGGATACTTACGGGTCATATCCCAACTCGAAAAGTTCATGGGTTCGGTGGAAACAGACATTTCTGTGCGCGAAGCGTGGGAGCTTGCTCTAAATCTATATAGTCGGTTTGATTACCAATACATCTACATTGGTGCGCAGGAGGGGACTGTTGTAACCTCGAAGCAGGGGGGGTATTTGGTATCCGACTCGTTGTTGATCGATCAGAAACTTGAGCCGCTACTAGCCAGGGAGCCGATCTTGAGGGAGCAAGCAAGGATTGAAGTTTTCAATGCAACTGGCCGCCCTGGGCTGGCAACTGCAACGAAGCGTTTGATCACAAACCAGGGCGGCAAGGTGATCCGCGCGGGGAATGCGCCAGAGGCGTATGAGCGTACAACTCTTTATGTTGAGGATCCAGAGAGGTATTCAGCGAATATCTCGCTAATAAATGAGTTACTGCGGGGAGACTTGCTCATTGTCGAAGAGACTTATCCATATAATCACACCGGAGATCTCGTACTAGTGTTGGGAGGGGAGTAGTATTGTGGAACAGTGTTTCACATGGGTACACAACTTAGCATTAGCACTGTTTGAGGTGAAATCAGATGCGGGCTAGAGCCGAATAGGGTTATTTAGTAGTATAATTCCCCTGTATACTTGTAATTATTTTTATCATGTCAGGACATTCCAAGTGGGCAACTATACGTCGTGCCAAGGAGATTACCGATAACAAACGCGGGAAAATCTTCAGTAAATTATCCAAGGATATCATTGTGGCTGCAAAAGCTGGCGGTGATCCTACTATGAACTTTACGCTACGTCTGGCGATAGAGCGTGCCAAGGCAGCAAATATGCCGGCTGACAATATTGAACGAGCAGTCAAGAAGGGGTCAGGACAGGATAAAGATGGCGCAGCGATTGTGGATGTGACCTATGAAGCATACGGCCCTGGGGGAACAGCGGTACTAATTGATTGTCAAACTGATAATACAAATCGTAGTCTTACAGATGTGCGACTGGCAGTGGAAAAATCGGGGGGCAAGCTAGGGTCTGCTGGTAATGTGTCGTGGCAGTTTGCGGAGAAAGGACAGATTATTGTAAAAGCTGCTAAGTACGTGCCTTCGGAGAAGTATGGCCAGGAAGGGAAGTATGTGCCGGTGGATGCTGCTGAGGTTGAGTTGAGCTTGATCGAGATCTCTGGAGTGGAGGATATAAATGCTGATAAGTCTGAGGGTGAGGTGATGCTAGAAGTTCTCACGGATAGAGATCAATTTAGGGCTGTTTACCAAGAAATTCAAAAGCAGGGTTATAAAGTCGAGACAGCAGAATTAGCGAAGATAGCTAAGGAGAGGGTGGCATTAAATGCTGAAGATCAAACGAAAATGGATGCATTTCTGGAGGCGTTGGATGAAGTAGAGGATGTAAAGAATGTATGGCACAATGCCGCCTAGGGCGTATCTGGGGTTGTCTTCTGCGGTTGGGGGTCGGTAAGCTTGATACCAAGTCCTTGAAGCAATCCTAACGCTTCGGGAAGTGAGAACTTAGCATCTTCTAACTTGTTTATGGTTGGTGAGATTGTGTAGTTCTTAGCGTCCACAAAGTTGCACTTGCGGAGATCGCAATGCTCAAAAGTAGCTCCACTCAAATCTGAACCCTGGAATGAAGCCTCGTAGAGGTTTGTGTTTGCAAAAAATCCTTCTTTTATCGAACAATCTATAAACCTTTGGTGTGCAAGGTTGCAATGACTGAAATCCATGTAGTCGAGGTTGCAGTTTATGAAATCAAATGACTTCAAAACGCCAATGATACAGGTGAAGTCCGTGCGACTAATTCTGCAACCGGTAAAGATGCACTTTATTAGGGAGACTGAATCTAGTTTTGTAAGTGTGAAGTTGCAATTCTGGAACTCGCATTCTCTGAAGGTGCACTGTTTGAGCTTGCTTTCGGTGAAGTTGCAAGACACAAACTTACATAGTTCAAACTCGACTGTAGAGATCTCCTGGTCGCTTAAATCGTGGTTCTTGAAGACTTTTTCTGTATATGTGTTTTCCGCTTTCCATGGCGTAGACATGGCTAATCATACCACTGTTTCGTCAAAAAGCCGGAGTGGTGTAATATGTGCCATGCAAAGAATCCTGGGAATCGATGTGGGTACGGCGATTGTGGGGTGGTCCGTCTTGGAAAAGTCCCCAACACATAAAAACGGTATGACCTTGATAGACTATGGCGTAATTACCACAGAATCAACCATCCCAATGCCAAAGCGGTTGGATGAGATTTTCCATAAACTACATGCTGTAATCGAATATTATAAGCCAACTCATTCAGCCATAGAGAGTCTGTTTTATTTCAAAAACCAGACGACTGTGATGTCTGTGAGCCAGGGCAGAGGGGTGATACTGTTGGTGTGCCAGCAAAAAGATTTGGAAATAGCCGAATACACTCCTTTGCAGGTGAAACAAGCTGTGACGGGTTATGGGCGAGCAGAGAAGAAGCAAGTACAACAAATGGTGCGTGCTATACTGGGTTTGAAAGAAATTCCCAAACCTGATGATGCTGCTGACGCAATTGCAATCGCAATCTGCCATGCCCAAACCATGGGAAATAGGTTAAAAACTGTTACTTAATTGGTACGATTTAAATGATTGGTCACATTAACGGAAAGGTATTAAATATCCTTGCAGACAAAACGATAATTGTGGGGACTGCTTCTGGTGTAGGTTATCGGTTAAATGTGGGAAATCAGGGTTTTTTGGTTGATCAGGCAGTGGCATTGTACGTTTATACTGCAGTTAGGGAGAATGAGATCTCTTTGTGGGGGTTTGAAAACATTGATAATCAGAAATTGTTTGAGTTGCTTTTGGGGGTAAATGGAATAGGATTGAAGACTGCTTTTACTTTGGTAAACGAGGTGGGGGGAGAGGCGATCGCGGCCGCGATCGCCTCGGGTGACCCAAAATTAATTAAGGTTCCTGGAGTAGGGCCGAAGATTGCTGAACGGCTTATTTTGGAACTAAAAGGGAAGGTTGATCATATTTCTCCTACAGGTGCGGCCCAAAGCTCAGCCATGTCTGAGGCTGGCGGGCGTTCTGAGCTTGAGCAAGAAGCTGTCTCGGCCTTGGTGGCGCTAGGGTATAAGGACCAGGAGGTTGTGGCAGCGATTCGCAAATTGAAGCCAGACGAGTTTAGTACTACTGAAAGTCTGGTGAAGGCTTTATTGACTAGGATTTAAGTAGGTTATAATAATTACCATGGATGATGATAATCAACGAATTGCGAGCGGTAGTTTGTTAAACGATTCTGAAGAAGCAGTAGAACAAAGCCTTCGGCCGACAAGTTTTACAGAGGTGGTGGGACGTGAGCGCGAAAAGGAGAACCTGAGGGTGATGATTGAGTCGGCGCGCCAACGTGGTGCCGCGCTTGATCATATTCTTTTTCATGGGCCACCAGGCCTGGGGAAGACTTCGCTAGCAATGGTAATTGCCAAAGAGATGGGGGTGGGATTACATGTGACTACAGGCCCAGCGATAAATAAAGCAGGGGATTTGGCAGCGATTGTGACTTCTTTGGAGCCGAATTCGATATTATTCATTGACGAAGTTCACCGTCTAAGGCATCCGGTTGAGGAGATTCTTTATCCGGCGATGGAGGACCGAGCAATCGATATCATAATTGGTAAGGGGCCAAGTGCAAAAACCCTTCGGTTGGACCTGCCGCAGTTTACAATAGTTGCGGCGACTACTAAGTTGTCTATGTTGAGTGCGCCTTTGCGAGATAGGTTTGGGATCGATTTTCGGCTTGATTTTTATACAGAAGAGGAGTTGGCAGAAATTGTGCAACAAAAGGCGCAAAAACTCGGTATAATTGTGCATCCTGACGCGGCCCGCGAAATAGCCAAACGCTCGCGTATGACGGCCAGAATCGCGGTCCGCATCCTTAAGCGAGTGAGAGATATTGCTGTGGTGGAGGGTAAGCACTCAGTTGATTTAGATAGTGTTTTGGCGGGCTTGAAGATGCTAAATATTGACGAGCTAGGGTTGGATGATATTGATCGGAGGCTTTTGCACAGTTTGGCTGTAAAATTCTCTGGTAAACCCGTGGGGTTGGGCACTCTGGCCGCAAGTATATCTGAAGAAGCGGCTACTGTAGAGGATGTATACGAACCATTTTTGCTACGTCGGGGCTTGATCGAAAGGACACCACGAGGTAGAGCAATTACAGATCAGGGCACGGTATATATTCAGACTAAAAATTTAACTGCGTTATGATGACAACACGATTTAGAGCATTATCTTTGGCATCGGTTGCGACTGCGGTATTCTTTCTTTCTTTGCTTGGCGTAATCCCTGTGGCAGATTGGGTGGGGGCTCAGACAGCTTTGACGATCAATCTGTGGGTGGCGGTTGTGTCTTCTGTTGTGTTGGTTGTTGGGACACCCTGGGTGTTGTTCTTTAAGTCGAAGAATTGGTCTTTGGCCGTCTTGTCTTTCTTCCCTGGTGTGGCGCTTTTCCCTTATGTTCTTTTGGCAGATTCGGTCATCAAATCGGTCTTTTCGGACCTAGGGCAAATCTCTGCGGCGGCTGTCGCCGCCGCAATTTATTGGTTGGTGGCATACCTCCTAATTTTGACTGTAAATGTCCTAAATGGGTCACTGTTGTTTGGGATCCCTTTGGGACAGGCGGGTAAGGCTGCTCAATTTGTGTTTTCCCTAATTTCATCATACTTCTTAATTGCTTTTCTGTTTGGGGGAGAATTGGGGTTGGAAGTGCGGTTGTTGATGAGCGCCTTATTTATTTTTTATTACAGTTTCGCTTGTGTTTTCGTACTTCAAGTGACTTTCAAGGAGGTGTGGATGAGTAGTTTGGCAATCACATTGGTGATGATGATCGCGATTGTGGCGTTGTCATTGTGGCCGCTGAGCTCTGTCTATGCGACTTTGGCAGCGGTTGTAATGTTTTATATCATGTTGAATGTCGCGGTGGAGGTGAGAGAGAAGATAGGGCAGGCTATTTGGGTGGAGTATGCAGTGCTCTTGGCTTTGATTATTATAATCTTGTTTACCAACGGGGTGTGGGGGATAAATGGACGATTGATCTAGATTAGTCTGTGAAGGCACCTTCCAACTTGGCTAGGAATCTGTCTGGAAAGTTCTCTTTGCGTAGTGTAGGGGAATTTACTAAAATCAGCCTAAACGCCTCTCTGATTAAAGACTTCTGATTTGTCGTGTAGCCTTGGAGGTTATCAATTACCCTATCAAACCCTAGGTTTGGGTCGTCGAGATCGAAATTAGCAAGGAGGTTGAGAACATAGCTAGTAGATTCGTCTTCCAAAATATTTTGACCGGTTATTACCTCTAGTGCGGTTATTCCGAGAGAAAAGATCTCGCTGGCATAAATATCGTAGTCCTCCACGAACTTAGTTGCATGACTGCTCATGCTTCTTGCCCTTTCGGGCGAGCTATAGCGGACAGTAAGAGATGTGTAAATAGGGTCAGGAATTCTCGTGTCAGCGGCTACATTCTTTCGTTGATCGATACAGGATGTAAGATCGATAAACATTAGGTGGCCATCGTAGTATATGAGGTTTGCTGGTTTTATGTCACAGTGGTATATTCCCATCTTGTGGAGCTCTACGACCAGGTTCACCATTTGACGTATGATTGAGAACCTCTCTTTGACCGACAGTGTCGGTATGAGGTTGTTGAGGCTGAGAGAGTCCCCGTAGGTGGCATTCTCTATCTCTGTTCCGAGGTACGGTTTAAGCAGTAAGAAGTATCTCTTATCTGTTTCTATTAAGTCTATAACTCTGGCTGTAAATCCTCTATCACTTAATTCTGCCATCAATCGCGAACTTAAGATAAATCGCTGTACTGCTCGGGCATACTGGTTGTTTTTAGAACCTGTGATCCTAAACCTTATGTGTTCGGAAATAGTAGATGGGTCGACTACGTTCGTGTAGGGTAAAAATTCCTTAGCTAAGAACTTATGTCCATTACGTTCTGCCACAAATATATCCCCCTCCCCACCCCTTGATAGGAAACCTATCAGCGTCATAATTGCCCCGTCACGTGTTTTAAGCTCGACCCTTTTAAAGGGGGGTTGCAGAGTAGGAGTGGGATTCTGGGGGGTCGTTGATGGCCGTGGTTCTTTTTCTAGTGGTGGGGCTAATAAATCGTCCATACCAAGTATTATATCTCATACTTGTTATTTGAGAGGGGGTTTCCTAAAAATATGGCAATAGAAGAGAGTGGTACGTAAAATATGTTACGTAACTATGGGGTTATTGTGGATAACTATAGGTCTTTCACTAATGAAATTAATGATAATTACGAAAGAGATTATAAGAATAGTAAGGTTGCATAATTGGATATTTATGTCCCTGGTGAGAGAGGGGCTACTCTGAGAGAGGTGATGCCACTTTAGGTAGAGATACTTACTGAGTATAATTACCCTTATATTTAGTATAATGTTGTTTCGACTGAGGAGGGAGGGGTTCTGTCAAACGTTCTATAAATTAACATTTGTACTCTTTGCCGGCAAAAAAATAATTATTTCTTATTATTTGTAACTTTCTAATCGGATCTATGCTTAGCCTTATTTCTTATCACCTTTAGACCCGACTTTTGGCAATTCCACCCATTATTTACCGCTCAAGTTGTGGAAACCCTTTACTTGTAAGGGTTATAGTGAAATCGCGTTTAAATCGTTTTTAAGGGGTGTGCCAATTTAAGACGACTGAGAGGTCAGCTTCAAACGGTAGTTTCTGTTAGTTGGAGGTTAAATCCCAGATTTAGATCACTGTGATAGCTGCCACACGGTCGCCATCTTTGACCTTCATCATAGTTACACCAGATGTCTGACGATTACGTTCTGGAAGTTCTTGAGTTGGAACTCGCACAGCTTGGCCGTGTTCGCTCATTATCAGTAATTCGCGATCTGGGTGATCCAATACACGAGCTGCAACTAGGTTTCCGGTTTTATCGTTCAGCCTAGCAGCAAATACACCAGAGCCGCCACGTTTTTGAATTGGGAATTGTTCCAATTTAGTAACTTTTCCAAAACCAAATTCAGAGATACATAATAAGAAGTCTTCGGTTTTGCGGATCACATCCATGGAAATAACTTCATCTTCTTTACGCAAGCTAATTCCGCGTACACCCATTGTTGCACGACCTGTTTCACGAACATCTTCCTCATGGAAATGGATAGATTTGGCTTCGCGGGTAACCAACATCAGGGTATCGTTGCCCGTTGTGGGTTTTACCCAAACTAGTTCATCGCCCTCCTCTAGTTTGATTGAGATCAATCCACTATTGCGGATGTTTGCATATTCAGTGATTTCAGTCTTTTTGACTGTTCCACGACGAGTAGCCATAAACAAGAATTTATACGCTCTACCCTCGTTTTCGGTTGCCTGCTCGCCTTCTTGAGTCACATCTTCATCCAAGATTTTTCCTTCCGGACTGCGAGTCAAAACACTGGTAATCAATTCACCCTGGTTGATATTGATCAAATTGATTACAGGAACGCCTTTGGCTGTGCGGGTATTGTATTCAGGGATCTCAAATACACGCAAGGCAAATACACGTCCGTGATTGGTGAAGAACAGCACCTCATCATGAGTGCTACAGCTGAATACATGGCGGACAGAGTCATCTTCCTTGGTGGTCATGGCTTTTTTGCCTACGCCTCCACGGCCCTGTGTTTGGTAAGAATCGTTCTTAATGCGCTTGATATATCCTTGTTCACTGATCGTCACAAACACTTGTTCTTCGGCCACTAAGTCTTCCTCACTAATCTCTCCAGCTTTACCCTTATGTACTTTGGTGCGACGTTTATCTCCAAATTTCTCTTTCAACTGTGTAAGCTCTGTAGAGATGATTGACAACACCTCTTTGGGGTTTCCTAGGATCACCAAGGTAGATTTAATGTCTTTTAAGACTTGGTTGTATTCATCTTCGATCTTTTGACGCTCCAGTGCTGACAAACGCCTAAGCTGCATATTCAAAATTGCAGTTGCTTGAATGTCCGACAACTTGAATTTCTCCATCAAAGTTACTTTGGCTACATCCGAATCCTTAGACTTGCGGATGATAGCGATGATCTCATCTAGGTGGTCGAGTGCAATCATCAAGCCTTCGAGAATGTGTTCGCGTTCTTTGAGTTTTGCTAATTCAAACTCGAAACTACGGATCAAAACCTGCTGACGATGATTTAAGAAAATGGTCAAAATCTGCTTGATATTCAATAGTTGCGGCTCGCCTTCTACCAAAGCAAGAATGTTTGCGTTGAAAGCTTTCTGAAGCTCTGTAAATTTGAACAGGTTGTTTTCTACAGCCTTTGGCTTGGCATCACGTTTCAGCTCGATAACCAAACGGATTCCTTGTCTGTTTGAAAGATCCTTGATGTCTGAAATTCCGGTCACTTTGCCGTCTTTGACAAGCTCAGCGATCTTGGCGACAAGTCTTTGCTTGTTTACCTGATAAGGAATTTCGGTGATTACGATCTGGAATTTCCCGCCTTTTAATTCTTCAATGGTGGAAATTCCACGTTGTAGAATGCGTCCACGGCCAGTCTCGTATACCTGGGCTACTTCTTTTGCGTCGAAAATTTCTCCGCCAGTTGGGAAATCGGGTCCTTTGATATGCTTCAATAAGTCACTGATTTGTACCTCAGAAACAAACTCTGGGAAACGTTTGGCAGGCAAAGCATCTAAGTCCGCAACCGTTTTGATAGTGGTGTAGTCTGGTTTAGTGCTCTTTTCTGGATTGTACTCGCTGGTTCCTGCTGTAATTGTGGTCTGAAGTGCGTCCACGATTTCCCCTAAGTTATGAGGAGGAATCTTTGTCGCCATACCGACGGCGATACCCTCAGAACCGTTCAAAATCAAGTTTGGCAATAAAGCCGGAAGTACTTCAGGCTCAATTTCTAAGCCATCGTAGTTTGGATTCAAATCAACTGTGCGCTTGTCGATATTCCCCAGCATATCCTCGGAGTGTTTGTCCAAGCGCGCCTCGATATACCTTGCAGCTGCGTGTACATCTCCGTCGATAGATCCGAAGTTACCTTGACCTTCGATCAGAGGGTAACGCATGTTCCAATCTTGGGCCATACGGACCAAGGCATCTTCAATCGCGGCACTACCGTGTGGGTGGTATTTACCCATCACATCTCCGGAAATTCTAGCTACTTTTTTGAATGCACTCCCCGGCTTGATACCCATTTGGTGCATACCCCAGAGGATACGACGCTGCACAGGTTTCAATCCGTCGCGAGCGTCCGGTAGGGCGCGAGCGACGATCACACTCATCGCGTAGTTGATATATGAGCTTCTCAGTTCATCGACAATATTTGCTGGTTTTACCCCTGGAGCCAATGGCTTAGTCTCTTCTGGTTGAACAGGAAGTTCAGCACTAGTCTCCTCGATTGATTCTTCAGTTGTAACTTTAGTTTCTTCTGCCATTTGTTTTATATATCTAACTCAGCCTCTTGGCTGTGAGCTTGGATAAAGCGTTTACGTGGGGCTACCTCTTCGCCCATCAAAACCTCGAATGTCTTGTCGGCCTCAGCTGCGTCAGCAATATCTACTCTCTTCAATGTACGGGTAGCCGGGTTCATAGTAGTCTGCCACAGTTCCTCTGCGTCCATCTCTCCTAAACCTTTGAAACGGCTAATCTTTGGTGTTTGGTTCTTACGGCTAGCCAATAACTTCTCCAGTTCTTGATCATTCTGAACCCAAATCACTTCATTGACACCAAATACTACTTTGAACAACGGTGGTTGAGCAAGGTACAAATACCCACCTTCCACAATTGGTTTCAAGTGACGATAGAACATAGTCAAAAGCAATGTATTGATGTGTCCACCGTCTACATCGGCATCTGCCATGATAATAACCTTGTGATAACGGAGCTTATTGATATCGATCAATTCTCCGATTCCAATTCCCAATGCTCTTACCAAATCAGCCATTTCCTCGTTACTCAAAACCTTATCGATACGGTATTTTTCGGAGTTAATTGGTTTTCCACGCAAAGGGAAGATAGCCTGGGTATGACGGTCACGACCGTTCTTGGCAGATCCTCCTGCAGAGTCTCCCTCTACAATGCACAGTTCGCTGTCTGCAGGATTCTTTGAAGCACAGTCTGCCAATTTCCCTGGTAATCCGCCACCCTCGAGTGCGCCTTTGCGAACGACAGACTCGCGCGCGGCCTTGGCTGCAGCTCTTGCTTTGTTAGCTAACATTGCGCGCGCGGCAATATTCTTGGCATCTTGAGGATGTTCATCAAGGAAAGCTTTTAGCTTATCCTCTACGATCTTTCTGACTATTTGGGTTACCTCGGGGTTGTTGAGTTTTGTCTTTGTTTGGTTCTCAAACAAAGGGTTATGCACTTTCACTGATACTATTGCAGTCAATCCTTCGCGTACATCGTCTCCAGATAACTTCATATCTTTGTCTTTTTCAGTCACAATGCCGGCGATATAATCGTTCAAGGTCTTGGTCAAAGCCATTCGGAACCCTGTCTGATGAGTTCCCCCATCGCGGTTTAACACATTGTTTCCAAAGAAAAGTTCTCGAGACTGCAAATCATCTGAATACTGCAATGCTACTTCCACGTTTACATCGTCTACCAAGTCTGTCACATAGAATATCTCATCTTGAATCACCTTTAGGCTTTGGTTTAAGTGCCTGATATATGACCTGATACCTCCTTCGAAGTGGAAATTGTAGTGGTACTTCTTCCCTTCTCTGAGATCAGCAAATTTGAAATGTAATCCACCGTTTAAGTAGGCATGCTGCCTCATCTTGGTGAGAACTGTCTTGGTATTGAACTCAACTGTTTCAAAAATCTTAGCATCAGGCTTGAAGGTAACGCTTGTACCTGTTTTGTCTGTTTTGCCAACCTCTTTGACAGAATATTTAGGCTTGCCTTCGCTATACTCTTGCTGATAAATCTTTCCGTCTTTGTGGACTTGGATCGTTACTTCCTCACTCAACGCATTTACTACTGACAACCCTACTCCATGCAAACCAGAGGAAACTTTGTAGTTCGAATTATCAAATTTACCTCCTGCATGCAAAACAGTAGCGGCCAGCTCCAAGGCACTTACTTTTTCTGTTGGATGAATATCTACGGGGATTCCTCGGCCATTGTCGGTGACGGTGATAGAGCCATCTTCGTTGATGGAAATCTCAATTCGACTGGCATGTCCGGCTAAGTACTCATCGATTGAGTTATCGACGATTTCCCAGATCATATGGTGCAATCCGACCTCGTTTGTAGGTCCGATATACATTCCTGGTCTGGTACGTACGGCTTCTAGGCCTTTTAGGACGGTGATGCTACTTGCGCTATATTTAGTGTTATCGCTCATATTTCCTGAGTAGTTTGTTTACTGTGGGACAGTGTCGGTTGATAGCTTACCATAACGTAGGTCGGGCTGTCATCAACCCTATCGGGCTGTACCGGTGATTATAACACCTAAGACAAGTAGCAGTTATAGATAAATTAAGGAGGGTTCCGCTTCGCGGAACCCTCCTGTGCAAGCAAAAAACCTTACTTTCTTTATTCTTTCTTATGACCGCGATCCTGTAAGCGGTGCTTTACAGCCATCTCCAACTCACCAATTACAGGCATGGTGTAAACAATCAAGGCTGTAAGCAATACTGCCATAGTGCTTATCAAAATATCCTTGATATCTCCGCTACGTCCCTCTACTCCTGCATAAGTCTGGATCGCTTCATCGAAGATAGAGATAAGTACAGTCACGAAAATTGTAACTAACACAACAAGTGTCTCAATTATCAACAAGAATTCAGTATCTTCTTTCGCTTCACGCTTGCTATGCCAGACTGCCAAACGGCTTACGCTATTCTTCAAAGTTCCGATCACAGAACGATAAAGTAAGATAAACAACATGGCATACAAGAACATGCGGAACAATACTTTCAAAGCCTCGTTTCCAGCTCCCGCAGTCACATCAAGGTTAGGTAAAAAAGATAGCCAAAGTACTAAGGCTAAGAAGGCCAGGGTGCTACCCCAGATCCAAATGTAATAAGCTACTCGCTTGCTCATGGCAGTGTTAATAAAATATGTTACTCCATAGTAATGGCCAAAGTTTCCCATGTCAACTTTTGGTTTCCGCCTGGCAGGGTAAGGATTTTGTACGCAAGAAGGCAACTATCTAGCTGTGAATTTATCTTAATTCTCTTTTCTGGGTGAGAAATCCCCTCTTCGATTAGTCTTTTGATTAATTGTTTCACAACTTCAAGCTGGTCTTTTTTATCTGGGAAGTCTTTTAAAACTTGTCCTGCTGTCTTGATTCTGGCTGTCACATCGGGGTGAATAAGTTGGGGAATTACTTTCTCGTACTCGAGAGTCCCTACTTCTCCGCCTTCGAGATTGTGCACGATAACGCGCGATAGAATTGTCGCCAGCAAAGCGTGTGGCGAACGGGCAAGTAGCACAATTACCGTATCCGACCCCGGTTCTTCTAGTGTTTTTAGTAAGCTATTTTGTGCTTCCGTGGTGAGACTGTCGCTATTTTCGATCACTGCAAGCTTTAGAGGTGACTGAAAAGGTTTCAATTGGCTCCAGGCGGCAATTTTGTGAGTCTCCTCAACACCGATGCTTGCCTTGGTTTTTGCTATCAGGAGGAGGTCGGGATGGCTATCTGGCTGCAAAATTGCCGCCGCAGGTGCTGGCAGTATCTTAGCTAACTTTTCGCGGACTGCTTCGTTTAAAACTGGCGAATTTGTGATCACCATCACACTAGGTAGATGCATACCTAATAGTAGCATGTAGTTTGATCCATAAATTGACAATGCCTCCCTGATCTTATAGATTGTGTAGGAACGTAAAGTAAAATATGCCCAACGACACTGCCCAGTTAGCACAATCTACCGCCCCCTCTTCTGCAAGTAATTCCGTGCGAGGTATCACGAATATTATGGATGCCCTGTATGCAAAGGGATTGATAGATGACGAGACCCTACGACGGGTGAAGTTTGAAAGTGTAACTACTGGTCTCCCCTACGAACAAATTATTGTAAGCAAAAATATAGTTGATGAAGAAAAGCTTCAACGTACACGTGCTGAGATGTTTGGGATTGGGTATATCGATTTAAACTCAATCTCTATTCCGAGTGAGATCTTGACCCGTATCCCGATGGATATGGCGAGGGCAAACAACGTGGTAGCGTTTGAAGAAACCGCCAACCGTGTGAAAGTTGCAATGCTGGATCCACTGGATCTTCAGCGAGTGAGTTTTCTTGAATCGTACCTTAAGAAAAAGGTAGATGCTTATTACTCTACTAACCAGGCGATTCAAAGAATTATTGATACCAAGTATGGAACTCAGATAAATGATGAGGTGACCGAGGCACTGGAAGATGTTGGAGTGCTCGATATCTCGAGGCAAGGTGCTACTTCTGATCTAAATGAAGCAGAAATTAATTCTGCCCCAGTGGCCAAAATCGTAAATATGATCTTGGACTATGCTATTAAACATCATGCTTCTGATGTACATATTGAGCCTAGAGAAGGAAAAGTAGCCGTCCGATATCGAATTCATGGTATTTTGGCCGAGAAGCTGACCCTACCAAATACATTGGCACCTTCGGTGATATCGCGTATCAAAATCTTAGCTAATATGAAGATTGATGAACACCGAATACCGCAAGACAATAGGTTTCAGGTAAAAAGCGATGGGAATGCTGTAGACATTCGTGTTTCGGTTATGCCGGCGATATACGGAGAGAAGGTTGTAATGAGGTTGTTGGAAAAAGGTGGTGGTGTAATAAGCCTTGAGGGGACTGGGTTACGTGGTCCAGCATTCAAAACCTATCGCGAATCGCTAGATAAGACGCAAGGAATTATCTTGATCACCGGGCCAACTGGAAGTGGTAAAACACAAACACTTGCTAGTTCTCTGGCAATTCTGAATGATCAAGAAGTGAATATTTTGACTATCGAGGATCCGGTAGAAATTCGCATTGATGGTATCACTCAGGTGCAGGTTAATCCTGAAGTTGGGCTAACTTTTGCCAGTGCTATGCGCGCATTTTTACGTCAGGACCCAGATATCATCATGGTAGGGGAAATTCGTGATGCTGAAACAGCAAATTTGGCGGTTCAGGCGGCACTGACTGGTCACTTGGTATTGGCTACTTTGCACACAAACAGTGCCGCCGGTGCATTGCCACGGTTACTGGATATGGGTATCCAACCTTTCCTGCTTTCTTCAACGATTAATGTGATTGTGGCTCAAAGGTTGGTGCGAAGGTTATGCGACGAGTGTAAGCAGGCAATCGACCCTACTCCGCAAGCAATGGAAATGTTGCACAAGGTGCTTGACCCGCTACATGGTTTTGATATCAAGCTAGATTCTGCTGGCCAAAAAATCCACTTTGATTCTCAAACAGAACAGGTTAAACTATACAAGCCTGTTGGATGTCCGAAATGTGGTGACTCTGGATATCTTGGCCGAGTAGGTATTTTCGAGTGCATGCGCTCTTCCGAAAAGATTGGACAGATGGTAGTCGGACAGGTTCCGGCGAGCGATATCGAGAAGCAAGCGATCGCTGAGGGGATGATCACAATGGTCCAAGATGGAATGATGAAAGCAATTCAAGGAGTGACTACTTTGGAGGAAGTACTGAGGGTACAAAATACTTAATAAAAGTTAGCTAACTTTCTATGCCATTCGTAAACTTAACAAATGATCAAGGGATGACCCCACAATCTGGTGCCACATCCCCTTCAACTGTATCGTCAGCGGCAACTGCTGCGACAAATCCGAGTGTTTCACAGTCTTTGCCCACTTTGCCACCTACTCCACAGCCTTTACCTGCAGTTGCCGACCCTATTGCCCCTCAGATTCGAGAGATAAAAGGTCCAAGCTTTGAGACTAGCGGGACGACAGCTTTGGCTCCACAGCCAACTGATCCGATTCCACCAAATAAATTGGCTGAAGATGATTTTGATACTAAGTTGGCAGAAATAAATGCCCAACTCGCAGATGTGATTCCTGGGGATTCGAGTGGTCAATTGCTCAAAGAAGAGTCTAAGCCAGCAGTGCCGTCTGCGACAGCTGCTCTTCCAGCAGAGAAAGAGATGCCTTTGGTTGAAGATAAGCCGTTGTCGGTCAAGCAAGACAAAGAAATCCCCAAGCCAGGAGGTGTGCTTGATCTACAAGCGAAAACCCCTGTATTGACGGAAGCTTCAAAACCGCAGTCTGCTGTCCCGGTAACAAATGCAGCCCCTGCTTCAAATATTCAAGACGACTTCGATATTGTAATTGGGACCGAACAAAAATCTAACACTGAATCTAGTTCGCCAATTGCTGAAAGTAAAAATTTGGTTGCACCTCTGCTGCCCGCTGTGCAACCAGCTGCTGACAGCCCGTTGGCGCCGGCGGTAAAATCTGAAGCTGCGGGATCGACCCCTCAGCCGGCGCCGGCAGCTAAGGTTCAAGAAAACTTAGCTAACATTTCTGGTGTGCCGGAAGTAAAGCCTGTTACACCAAACGAGGTCAAACCTGTGCGTAAGGAAGAACCCAAGCCTTTGCAGATTAGTCCAAAGCCAGCTCCCCGGGTTTCTTTGCCTCCTCTGCCCTCTGATGTAACTGTTCCACAGTATGAGAAAGAGAAACTGAATCAATTAGAGGCCGATGTAAAGATTTCGTCTGAAAGTGGTTCTAAATTGGTGACGAAAGAATACTCGCTGGATGAAATACTTCGTCAGGCAGTAAATGCGGGAGCTTCAGATGTGCACCTAAATGCAAATTATCGTGCTGTTGCTAGGGTAAATGGCAAACTACTACCTCTCCAATCAGAAGTCTTGTCGAGTGAAAAGATCAAAAAAATGGTGGGACAAGTGATTGGGAACCATCGCGATGTAGACATGGACTCAGTGTTGGACCTAGATTTGGCTTATGTTTTGCCAAATAGCACGGCACGCTTTCGAGTAAATGTTTACAAGGAGCGTGATAGTCATGCTGCTGTATTTAGGCTTATCCCAGAAAGGATCCAAACGATCGAAGAATTGGGATTACCCCCACTATTGAGGGAATTCTTAACTTTGGAACAAGGTTTGGTATTAGTTACGGGTGCGACAGGAAGTGGAAAAAGTACCACTATCGCTACACTGGTGAACGAAATCAATCTTAAACAACCAAAGCATATTGTCACAATTGAAGACCCGATTGAATATGTTTACCCTGTGGGTAATGCAGTCGTGAGTCAGCGAGCAGTTAACTCCGACACAGAATCATGGGCCGCTGCTCTACGTTCGGTACTGCGTCAGGATCCAGATGTTGTAGTCATTGGGGAAATGCGTGACTTGGAGACTATCTCTGCAGCTCTGCGAGTGGCAGAAACTGGACACTTGGTGTTTGGTACCTTGCACACAAATAGTGCAGCGCAAAGCGTTGATAGAATTATTGATGTTTTCCCTGAATACCAACAAAATCAGATACGCACTCAGTTGGCTAATGTGCTGACAGCTGTGGTTTCACAGAAGTTGGTTCCTGTTGCTGGGGGAAGATTGCGGGTTGCGGTTGAAATTATGCTGGTGAACTCTGCTGTGCGTGCAGCAATTCGCGAAAATCGCGTTTACCAGATAGATAATATGATCCAAACGAGTGCCGAGGAAGGGATGATAAGCATGGAGAAGTCTTTGATCGAATTTGTACATCAGGGTTTGATTTCTCCTGAGGTGGCACAGCAATTTGCCAACAAGCCTAGCGATTTATTAGCTTTGCTGAGATAACATATGGCGGAATTTAGCTACATTGCAGTTACCAAAAAAGGCCAGAAAGTGACTGGGACGCGTGAGTCAGACAGCCGTGATGAAGTCGCTAAATTCCTGCACCAGCAAGATCTGACAGTGATATCCATAGATGAGAACTTAGGTTTGGATTTTAAGCGTCTGGGGAGTATTCAGATAGGGGGAGTTCCCCTCAAGGAGCGCGTTCTGTTTGTAAAACAATTCTCAACGATGTTGAGTGCGGGGCTCCCGATCATCCAGGCTTTAGATATTTTGGTACAGCAGACTGAAAACCAGTTTCTGCGTGAGAAGTTGGTGAAAGTCTACCGTGCAGTTGAATCTGGTAGTGCTCTATCCGATGCATTCCGCAAAGAGAAATCCATATTTTCTGAACTACAAATAAGTTTAATCGTGGCTGGAGAGAAAAGTGGTACTTTGAACGAAGTAATGGCTCAGGTTGCAATAGATCTTGAGAAATCTAAGCAATTGAGGTCAAAATTGATTGGCGCGATGATCTACCCCGTGATATTGATGATAGTGATGGTTGGTGTGTTTATTATGTTGCTTTTGTTTATGATCCCTACGGTGAAGACGTTGTATGCGGATTTTGGCGTGGAGGAACTGCCGACGATCACGGCAATTCTTGTCTCAATGAGTGATGCAATCAGCAACCCGGTGGGGATTCTGACGCTACTTCTGCTTGTGGTCTTTGGTTTTGTTGGATTTCGATATGTGCGTTCAACTCAGTACGGTAGGTACGCAATAGACAAGTTTTTGCTCAAAATCCCTGTGTTTGGCCAGTTAATTGTCAAGGCGGAGTTGGCTCAGTTCAATCGATTGTTGTCGATGTTGCTCAAAAACGGAATTTCTATCGTTGAAGCACTGCGCATAATTTCTAATTCTATGTCCAACGTTGTGTACAAGAAAGAGGTACTAAATTCTGTAGATGAAGTTGTCAAAGGTAACCCGCTCTCTTTGGTCTTGGCTAAGGGGAATGTGTTTCCAATAATTATGGTGAAGATGCTTTCCACAGGGGAAGAAACGGGAAAAATAGATAAGATTTCAGGAGATATGGCGATTTACTACGAAACAGAATTGAATGAGCTGACGGCTAATTTGACAAAGCTTATTGAACCTTTTATCCTTTTAGGTGTAGGGGGGTTGGTTGGTTTTATGGCGATTGCCGTTTATTTACCCCTTTACCAATTGGGGCAATATATACAATAATATATATAGGCATTTTTATTTATTATTTACCAAACATGCGCGTCGAGAAAGCCAACAAAGGTAAGAAAGCATTTACCTTAGTTGAATTGATGGTCGTAATGGCTATCATTGCGGTATTGATGGGATTAGCAGCGTTTGGTATTGCCACTGCCTTACGTGTCTTGAGGGATAACCAAAGACGCGATTCAGTACGCAATATCGCCGTTGCGTTGAATGCATATTATGCAGACAACTCACGCTACCCAACTACCATTACTTTGTCTACTACAGCATTTACTGTAGCAACAGGGTATGTTGTGCCACTTGCAGGCGTAGCTCAGGCTACCAACAATGCCACACCTAACGCTAACGGTACAGCTTACTGCTACTCTACAACCACTGATGGTTTTAGGTTAGGTGCTAAGTTGGAGACATCGACTTGGTTTATGATGGGTTCTGCATCTACAGTGACTCCATGCACTGATGCAAACATAATTACCCCAACATAATCTTGGTTTAGAATGAAACGAGACCACCGCTGGTACGCATTTAGCCTTATTGAGCTTACTGCAGTATTAGCGGTGGTTGCTATTTTGGCCGCCATAGGTTTGTATGCTGGAGCAACTGCTCAAAGCACCGCTCGTGACGAGCAACGCAAGGCTATATCGGCAAAAATAGTATCCAATATTGATGCTTTCTTCCGAGATAACGGTTTCTATCCTAGTCATCAGTACGATGTTGCGTGGACATCAAACCAATTGACAATTGGTCCCCGCACTATCCCATTAACTGGTGCTCTGTCGTATTCGAATACTACTACAAATGCAACGGTCACAAGGTATTTTTACCAGAGTGCATCTGTTGGATATGTCCTGTGTGTGGGGCGTGAATCTGGGGGATGGATCCGGACGGGATTTGCTAATATAAATTGTCCTTAAATTTTGCTTCAAATAGTTTTATGGAAGTCTTATTACCAATTGTAATTTTGCTTGTCGGGCCTGTGGCAGCTAGCTACATGGCTGCGTATGTGATGAGAGATAACAAGCTGACACAGGCCCGAGAGGCCCGTTCACAATGTGATGGCTGTGGGCGAACTTTAAAGTGGTATGAATTGGTTCCTCTATTCTCTTACCCATTGCTACGTGGGAAATGTGCGACATGTGGGCACAAGATTGACCCACGCATTTGGTTGGCTGAATTATGGGGTTTGGTGATCTTTTTGGTTTTGGCGATTGGGGTAAATAAAATGTTGGCTACTGTCTCTGGGCAAGAGGCGATAATTTATACCGCTGTGGGGACATTCTTTTGTTTGGTGTTATTGTACCTTAGCGTTTACGACTTATTCACTTTTTCGATTCCGACTGAGATGACGCGTTGGGCTGTGGGGGCCGCGATTTTGGCCAACGTGCTTTTCGCTGGCCTGAGGGCGTTCAACGCGGCCCCGCTCGCAGCTGTTCATATTGGTTATCCGGACAATTTGTTGATGGCACTAATTGCTGGGGGTTTCTTCTGGGCGATTATTCGGCTGACTAGACAAAAAGGGATGGGGATCGGAGACGTAATCTTGGCCGTAATAATCGCCTCGCTGCTTGGGTGGCCGGCCACAGTGTCCGCCTTCTACACAATGCTGATATCTGCCGCCGTGGCCGGTCTGCTCTGGGCTATCTTCAAAGGTAAATTGCGTGGAACAATTATTCCGCTGGTGCCATTCATGACCCTTGGATTTGTGGTAGCATATGTATGGGGAATTGAAATTTTTAATCTACTCTTCCAGTGGCCCGGAACAAATCTTTTTTGAAGGCGTTTACGTTAGTTGAAATCATGGTGGTGATGGCAATAATTGCTACGCTGCTTGTGGTTGGTATCGGTTCTTTTTCCCTACTCAGAAACAGCGTTGAGCTCGACCAAGCTACGAATGAATTTATTTCCATTATTCGGACAATGCAAAACCGTGCTAGGAATTCGGCCACTAGTGCGGTCTTGGCTGCGCTTAACCCAAGTAATCCCCTGTTAGCTCGAGTAGACGGCTTCGCAGTGTACATAGATAGTACATCGCAGTACTCTCTTCGCTACTGCTTCGCCACAGCTGGTACAGGTACCACAACCTACAATTGTTCTGGCTACGAGCTGCCCAATGCCAAACCGGCTACTTATAGCAATATTACAGTTCAGGCCGTGGGTGGCGGAAGCTGTACTGGGATAGTTTTTGACAAATTGAGTGGGGACATTAGCGGTATATCCTCGCCCAACGCTACAGCTGTGGATACAGGGACTTGTCGGTATCGTCTGACACACAGTCTGCTATTGAGCTATCGTGAAATTTTGGTTAACCTGGCAAGTAATAACATCCAGATTTTGTAATTATGCTGACACAGCCCATCCGTTTACGCAAAGCCTTTGGCCTGCTTGAGGTACTGATTGTGCTTGCTATTGCTGCGACTACTATGTTGGCGGCCACGCAAATCGCTTTGGATGGTTTTCGCTCTATTAAATTGAATGAAGTACTGGATTATGCCAATGGGCTTATGCTACAGGCACTAGAGATTGCCAAAAGTCCAACAGATGTTGAGATAGTCGCGGGTACTCAACCTACCAATTTTGAAGCAAGTTACAGATTAACTACCAATTCAGCGGGCAAAGCAGTTATGTCAGTTGTAACCACGTCAACTACTCCACTTACGGTAGCCAATTGTTCGACATCTTCACCCTATTTCGTAGACGCAAATATCCCTAACATTACAGATCCTATCATCTGTCTACAATTGACGGTCACGCAGCGTACAAATTTCGGACAGGTATATTACGAAATCCGTTCTCGACTCGTTTACAATCTCAATGGGTCACAGAATGAGCGGCAGATAATAGGTTATCGCCGAGATGGATTCAAATTTACACAATTATGAGGACAAAACCTAGCAATAAAAAGTTAGCTAACATTTCTCTTGAGGCATTTTCACTGATGGAGATGGTAGTCACCATGGCTATAATCGCTATCATTATGGTGATGTTGTCCAATGTGCTGATCAATTCGATTGTGATCTCTCAAAGAAGTATTGCACGCAGCTTTATTCGAGAAGAGGTCGCAACAGTGCTAGATTTGATCGCGATTGATATCCGCAAGGCCACGACAATAGGCGCATGCGACGGTAGTTTACTTGCCGCAAACTGTGATTTCGTGATCGGTACAGCCTACTCTTGGGAAATGTGTGATGATCCTGGTGGCTCGACAGTCAAAGTGATTTGCAAAAGAGATGCTCAAGGCAATATACTTTATTCGACATCGCCCAGCTTACAGATAGACACGTTCAGATTTGAACAAGGATATGGGTTAGTGGGTTCTGCTAGAGAAAGGAATGTGTTGGTGACCATTGTAGGGAGCCATGTAAATACGAAATTGTCTATTCGAAATGTGGTGAGCCAAGTGGCAATATCCAGTAGAAACTATTACTTAATTGCAAGGTAAATGAGGCATAAACACCTTTCTGGTCAAATCTTGGTTGTTACTTTGATGATTCTGATCATTATTGCGATCATCGTCGTGGGGGTTGTCGCTGTGGGTAGCAAAGATGTACTGCAAAGCATTACCGATCAAAGGTATAACGAGCTATACGATGCTGCCGAACGTTCGATTGTTGGCTTGATAGATAAGTACGGCGACCCCACTGAACCGCTTACAAACCTTACAAACTCTGCGCAAGTCCCTTCTGGTTACTCATGTGCTCTAGATCCATCTGTATCGGGACAGTATCGCTGCACGGTAAATTCGGTTTACAACCTTTTGTTTGTAAGGGATTCACGCGATGTTGTTGACTATGAGCTGAATAAGGATGATAGTTTGACGTTGAATATGAACGGCTACAGAGGCACAGTTGTGGTCAGTTGGACTGGGACTGCTGCTCTGGAATTCTCTCTGATTTACAACGATGCTGGAACGATAAGAAATATCAATGATTTATATGACAACAATTCTCCCACTATTTTTACAGCCAATGGTGGAAATCCTCTGAGTGACCCCAATAATACACATGCTTTTCCTTTTGTTACCAATGCAGGCGGCGGGATTCGGTTCAACATCGGAGGGATCACAGGACTCCCCGCCGCCGCCACTACCTACGCCCTGCGCATTACTCCTCGCATGAGTGGAAGTGCAGGTAATATCCTCCTCTCAGTCATTCCTCAAAATGCTGGCTATCCAAACCAGGTACGCATCTTCAATGGTGCAAGTTTGAGTACTCAAGCAGATGTGGGAGTTTTGGCAGAAGCGATCACTCAGGTCCCTCTTTTCCCCCAGATTGCCAATGTATTCCAGTACGGATTCTTGACTGGCGGGGGAATTGCAAAGAACTAGTGGCACAAAGAATTTATGTTGACACCAATCCATCCAGCCAACATAATGTATCAGTCCTTATTGTGACCGAATTAACAGTATGAATGTTCCAGAATTTTTTTCATTAGATATTGGTAACCACTCTATCAAGGTGGCTCAGGTAAAGCGTGAAAAAAATGATACGGCCAAACTGCTGCATGTAGGCGCTGTAAATGCTGATTTGGGAATGCTTGAGGCGCCTGGAGATGACGCTTTGGCAAAGATTGCTGAGCAGCTAAAGCAAGCCAAGGATGCGGCCGGCATTCGCACAAACAACTGTGTAGCTGCTGTGCCTGAAACTCCTATCTTTTCACGTCTGCTAAGCATCCCCAAAGTCGATAACACAGAGGTTGAAGAAGCGGTTCACTGGGAGCTGAAACCTTTGATCCCTGTCCCACTCGAGGATGTAGACGTTGCATTTATGGAGATTGGAGAAGCCAAAAAAGGTGAGCAGACTTTTGTAGATATGTATGTTGTGGCTGCTCCCAAAGTGCTTACAACTAGGTACAAACGACTAGCACAGCTCGCAGGATTGAACCTACTCGCTTTGGAAACTGAGTCTTTGGCAAATACCCGTGCAGTCACATTTAACCACCCTACAGAGAAAGACATTTTGATCTTTGATTTCGGAGCTTTCAGCACCGATCTGATCATCGCCCGTGATGGCGTCCCAGTCTTCGCGCAGAGCATCAGCACGGGCTCCGATGCCCTGACCAAGGCTGTGGCTGCTGACTATGGTTTGGGTATGCAAGAGGCTGAGAAGTACAAGAGAGCTTACGGGATAGATTTCAAGTTAGGTGATGGTAAGGTAGCTAAGTCGATTGAGCCGATCATGCAAATTATTATCAATGAGATGAGCCGTACTTTTACGTATTTCAAAGAGCGTGTTGGAGAAACGGGGGCAAACAAGATATACCTTTGCGGTGAAGCTGCCAAGCTGCCAGGTTTGTCAGACTATTTTACCCAGAAGTTTGGATTGACCTCGATTTTGGTTGATCCTGTGGCTCGGATAACGATGGATGATACTACCCGAAAAGAACTTGAACAGCTAAGTCCCGTTGGTTTTAGTGTGGCGATTGGCTTGGCGCTCAAGGATGCATAATATTCAACAAAACCTGCCCACAAATGGCTAGTGACAGATCAATCTTCAAATTTAATATCCTACAGACCAAGAGTGTAAGGCAAAGGCAAATAGAATATGAGCGGGATAACTCGACATTGTATGCCCTACTCCTCGTATTGTTTGCAAGTTTTGTGTACCTTGCAATTGTGATAACTCAAGGGACAATAATCGAGCCACGTAGGTTGGAGGCGCTTGAACTACTTGGCCAGCGGGAAGATATTGCCCAAACATACGCAGATATTCGTAGTCTAAATGGAGAGCTATTTATCAAAACCCGAACTCTGCGACCAGTCCTGGACAAAAACATCGATGCCAAAGAAATCTTCCGTGTGGCTGATGCCATCATTGCCACCAAACCCGGCTTGATCATAGAAAGTTATGTGCGTGAGCAAGAAGGAGATTTTGTCTTTGTAGTGGTGTCCTCTACCGTCACCGATGTGCCAGAGATAATCCGAGATACGATCGAAATAGATGGAGTATCCGATGTAATGGTGCGAAATGTGTTTATCAGTGAGGAAACTAACCTGGTCAGAACTACAATAGCTCTTACTATCTCTGCTACCGATGCCTGAAGCTAAGGCTCCGCCACCACCACAACCAGCAGGGACAAATGCGGCAGTTAATGTACCGAAAGAAAGCGATCGCCCATGGCGTCCTAAGCAAAAAAGAGAAGCAAATGACTTCGGAGCCATCCTTCGTTTGTTCGTAGTTCCTATCGTGGCCGTAACCGTGTTTATCGGCATTTTGTTTGCGTTGATTCTCCCCGGGGTGGGAGAGATATTTGCCAAGTTTGATAGTCTAGACAATATTCGGCAGAACACAGAGTCGTTAAATCAGACAATTACTCAGCTGCAGGCGCTATCTACTAGGCGTACAGAGGTAGAAAATGATTTAGAGTTGGTAAACAATATTGCCCCGGTTGGGGTGACAGAGGTAGTTGTATTCCAAAAAAAGATAGCTAACTTGGCAGCACTGAATGGGCTAACATTGGTGAAATCGCAGACAGATGAACAGATACTAGCGATCGAGAATGACAACCCAGTTTTGGGTATCAATGAGATTCCTTCTCAACTTTCCATAAATGGAACTTTGCCAAATATCAAAAGATTTATTGAGCAGATAAAAGACCTAGAAGACTTTGTCATAATTGGTGAGATGCAGATTCGTGTTGTAGATGAGGTATCCCCTGATAGGTTGACTGATACTTCGCTTACCTGGAATTTGGATATTACATTGGTGAAATATCAGTTCCAACAGCCCAACGAACAGAATAAGTTAGCTGAGGCCTACGCAGCTGTGCCGGTTACGGTGAAAATTGAACAAAGTATATTGGACTTTATTAGGAATAAATTTAGTACAGTAAACGAAGAAGGGTTACTAGATAACTAGTGAGTTAGTCTGCAATCTTAATGAAGACTTTGGTGCCCTGTTTGCGAGCTAAAATGCTGAGCACGTCGCGAATTGCCTTGATATTCTTTCCTGCTTTGCCAATTAGTTGGCCACGAGCTTCTGCAGCTACTGTGATTGTAAACACAATACCGATATCATCCATACCCTCTTCGATCTGAAACTCAGTGTTCTCTGGAAGTGCGTTTTGCAAGATAAATTCTAATAGTTCGCGCATTTTAGTTGGTATTAATTTGCTTCCGCTGCTGGAGCCTCAGATTCCGCCGCGGCGGGTGTCTCCACTTCGACAGCTGGTGCTGGGGCCGCGGCGGCAGCTGTCTTTTCTGCTGCCTTGGCATTTCTTTCGGTGGCTTTTTTGCCTGGTTTCTTGGAATACTTAGGTTCGTATTTATCTTTTTTATTCAAAATTCCTGCTTTTACAAACAAATTTACAACTGTGTCTGTTGGTTGAGCTCCGACTGACATCCAGTACTCTGCACGTTCTTTATCGATCTTGATCTCTTTGGTTGTTGGAGAATAATGTCCCAAGATCTCTAGGGCCTTGGTTTCGCGCTTTTCACGGCCATGTACGGCGATGACACGATAGCTTTTTACTCCTTTACGTCCGGTTTTTGTTAGTCTTAGTTTTACCATAATGTTTTTTGCTTTGAATCAAACTGTTAAGCAGGGCTGATTTTAACAGAATCCTGGTATTTTTGGTATAGCTCATCCCATTTCGCAAGCGTAAATTTGGCTGCATTCTGCTCTGCTTCTTGTTTGCTGTGGCCTTTGCCGGAGGCAAAGGCCTGTCCTGCTATCACGACTTCCATTTCAAATACCTTGTCGTGATCTGGTCCGCTGGCTGCTACCAACTGGTAGACCGGGGTAGATTTGAGTGTTTCTTGAGCGATTTCTTGGAGTTTGGATTTTGGGTCTACGTCTAAGCGGTTAGCAACAATGTTGTCTATATTTACTAGCAGATACTGAGAGATAAACTTCTCGGCCGCTGCTAATCCCTTGTCTAGGTAGATTGCTCCGATTACGGCTTCAAATGCGTTGGCGAGGATGTACGGCCTTGAGCGGCCGCCTGTTGCCTCTTCTCCTTTGCTCATAAATAAGTACTTCCCCAGTTCTATCTGGCCGGCGCAGCCGGCCAGGCTTTCTGTCCTGACCAATGCTGCTCGGAAGCTGGTCAGGTCGCCTTCTGGTCTATCTGGGTATTTTTGAAAAAGGAATTGGGTTGTGATCAGTTCTAGGACCGCATCTCCCAAAAATTCCAATCTCTCGTTGTGGTTGGACCTGCGGTCCCTGTTTTCGTTGACGTAAGATCTGTGGGTAAGCGCTTCTTCAATCAAAGCTGCATTGGCAAATTTGATGTCGATTTTACCTTCTAGCTCCTGAATATCTGGTTGCATATTATTCTGTTGGTTTTTGTCTTCTAATGTCGTTGAGCATTGTTCCCAATACCCCGTTGATAAAGCTACCACTACTCTCGCCGCCAAACTCTTTTGCCAACTCTACGCATTCGTTGATGACGATTTTTTCTGGCGTGAGCTTGGCGACAAATCCTTCCCAAATGCCCATCCTGAGTACTACCAAGTCGGCTTTGGCGATTTGGGCGATCGGCCATGATGGCTAATACTCCTCGATCAATTTATCTAAATATGCTTGGTTGTCTTTGACCCCGGACACGATTTTTTTGTATAGCTCGATATCGTACTCCGTGGCTTCGAGGTTTTCAAGAAGGTATTCTTCGGTGAGTGGTTCTGAGCCTTGTTCGGTAAGCTCCCAGAATAGCTTCTGTAGAGCCATTGCACGCGCTGTATGGCGAGGGTCAATTACAACTTTGGTATCGGTATCCATCCAATTATTTTACACGCTTTGCTTTGGTGCGTAAAAATTTCACACCCTTATAGAAAGGATTCTCTGGAGTAACCATGTGGGGCATAACTAGCTTGCCACTTGGAGATTTTGTTAGTTGTGCCAATTTAGCCTTCCACTGGTGTGCTAATCTTCTCCCTTTGCGAGAGCTGGACATTTTTCTTTTTGGTGCTGCTGCCATGTGTTTATTCTTTCAAATGCGGGGTAATTGTAGCATCCTTATGCGCTGCGGCCAAGGTGTATAACATTTCTAGGTACTTCTCTCTTTGTCTATGAGCCTGCGTATGTATTCTGAAGAGGTGAGTCTTAATCTAGCAGCTTCTTCGTTTATAAAATTTAATTGTCCGCGGGATAAGAAGAAGTTAAATCGTTCGCCTAGCAACTCTTTTTTGTATTTGTTAATAAAGTCCTCTACGTACCTCTTGGCATTATGTTGGTTGTACTTGGCGGCATGGAAGTATCTGTCGATGATTTTGATTGAGTAGTCTTCATGCAAAGATAGGCATAATACAGGTTTCTTGTTTTGAATTGCTAAGGTTGCCTCGTGTCCGAGTTGGAAGTTTTGCTCGGATATTTCAATAATGACAAGATCTGCCCATAAAATACCTTTCTTGATTGCCTCGTAGTGTAGTGCTCTATCTGCTGTGATTTTTTGCAGGTCTGTTTTCGTTAATAACGATTTATAGTTTCCCTTTTCGGGGGAGATTAACTCTACACCGGTTTCCTCTATGCATTTACGCACGATGTCGTAGTACTTTTGGTACTTTTCCTTGCCAGAATAGGCAGCAGTGAAGAATACTTTCATATGTATATACGTATAATCCTGCTTTTATTATACAACAGTTATAGTTATTATCGTTGGAATATACATATTAAGCTATGCATATGCCCGAATATATGAAACTTGGAACGCATTTGAAGGTAAAGGATTTTTTCAAGTCACTAGATTTTTATCTTAAACTGGGGTTCAAGCCAGTATTTGCATATGGCGATGAGCAGTACCTTGCTAAATACGCACAAAATATTCCCCATGCGGCAGAGAGATATCGCGGGATGACGTTTGAGATTGGTGGTGGGCCGTTTGAAATTGCAGATGGTCATGTAGCAGTGAAGCCAGATGTCTTCAAACTGAGGATTGAGAGTTCTAAAGTCTCTGCCATGATAGATGTTGATAGTATTGAAAAGATTATCAACATCTGCGAAAGGAACGGTTTTGAGATTGCCAAAGGTAGGGTTAAATACCCTTGGGGAACAGAAGAATTGGTTGTGCGAGATCCTGATGGCTTCATTATCGTATTTAGGGAGTTTAGTAAATAACATGCCGCCTACTCCACCTTTTGATAGACGACAAATAACAGGAGGCGATGTTGAATTCTTTTACGATCATACTCATCCGTTTGCGAATGTATTCTCTTCCACTATCAATTATGGGGGGAGCGAGTATCGATCTGCAGAACAAGCATACCAGTCTATGAAGTTTAATCCTGAACAGGATGCTCATATCCTGGAAGCGATTATGCAGGCCACAGAAGCTGGTCAGGCTAAAGTTATCTCGAGAACTTTTAGTGCTCATATAAGGCCAGGTTGGAATGATATAAAGTTCAGAATTATGATTAAGATTGTGTTAGCTAAGATGGAACAACACCCTGAAATTGCTGAGAGGTTATTGAACACAGGAAATAGGGTGCTGGTAGAAGATGCGCCAGATGATCCTTGCTGGGGTATGGTAACGAACGAAGTAGGTGTTGTCTCTGGGAGCAATTATATGGGCCGAGTACTCATGTTTGTAAGGTACATCTTGCAGAAAAGGGAAAAAGTGGCTGAGGTCTAATGGACCCTATACCTCTTCTTCGGGATGGAATTTGAGTATTATTCCAGCGTAGTCTTGAGTATTGATGTCTGCTTTCATTCCTGCTTGTTTATACAATTTGATAATACTAAACTCCTCACGCCTACCATTATGTTCTATTAACACGCCATACAATTTCACATAGCTATTCCCATTTTGCTCAATGATCTGCCCTATCTTGGAAAGTTCTATAATACTATATCCTTTAGATAAGAAAGGAAGTTGTTGATTTAGTATCTGAATGGTTTCTTCCAAGTTGTTTGAGTTGGTTAGCTGACTTAGTGATAAGAAAGTATCTGTCATATTCCATATATAAACGTGCAATAATACCTCGGCCGGGTCATTTTGACAAGATAACTATATGAAGTCTTATTCAGTAGCCTCTGGAACTGGATTTAGTCTCCAGTATGTCACCTGGCTTTCGCCAAATGTTTCGGTAAGGATGTGTTCTAGTGTTTCCTGGGGTAGCTCCTCTACTTTCACGTTTAGTGGGAGGCGGAGAATAAAGATCCCCGTGGGTTTGAGGCATTGGGCGACGATGCGCGGGGCAAAATCGGCTGCTGCGGCAAATGGTGGATCGGCAAAGATAACATCGAACTGTTTATCTGTTTGAAAAACATATTTGTGAGCCTGCTTATCTGAGACTGTGGACTGTTCCTCGAAACCTAATTTAGCTATATTTTCTTTGAGTAGTTTGTTGGCGGTGTAGTCTTCTTCGACAAAGGTTGCAGAGCTTGCTCCTCTACTCAAAGCTTCTAGTCCAAAACTACCTGAACCGGCGAAGAGGTCCAGCACGTCAGCTTCCGGGATCCAATTGGCGATAGTGTCAAACAGTGACTGCTTAATACGGTCCGTCAAGGGACGGCTGCTTGGGGCCACCTGCAATTTCCTATTTTTAGCCGTCCCGGCAATTATACGAGGTTGAGACATGTCAGATTATCCTGTATTAGGCCCATACGATCAAGCTTTGCGGTTCAAGAATACTACCTCTCCTCCTGTAACTAGCTTGCGCCGGTCAATGATCTTGAGGCCGTTTGTAGGTGGAATGTTGGATGTCCCAATGTGCCGATACACAACTATTCCATCTGGTTCTAGTTTTGCCTGTATCCCTTCGAATGAGCGATGGTAGTGCTGGGGTAATGGCGGATCGATAAAAATAATGTCGTACTTTAAAATAGTATTACGCATGAAGTCTTCTACTGTCTTGGCCTCAATTATGCCGCGTGAGGTAAGGTTAAACTTATGTAGATTTGAAGCGATGCACTCGCTTGCATCGATCGTAATGTCTACGAATATAACTTTGGCGGCACCTTGCACGAGCGCTTCTATGCCATTGCTGCCCGAACCGGCATAGAGGTCAAGTACTTTGCTATCTTTGATACGGTTCGGGCCGAGCATTTCGAACACTTGGAGACGTGATTTATCTGGAAGGGGGACAGCACCCTTAGGGACTTTGAGCAACTTACCAGCGATGGTTATGTTCATTGTCAGGATGCTTAATATATAAGCTGATGGGATTATAGCATATATACCCGGATATATATGAATATAACGTGAGATACGCTTTATCTAGCTTCCATCTGCAGACTCACGTGGTAAGCCAGGATGCCGGCGGTGGTGGCGACGTTGAGGCTTTCTTTGGAGCCGAACATAGGGAGTTCGATACACTCGTCCGCAAGGGCGATCACTTCCGGGGAGACCCCGGTTATTTCATGTCCGAATACTAATACCGTGTTTTCGGGATACTCTACCTCGTTGAATCTTTTGCTGTGAGGTGTTTGCTCAACGACAAAGATTTTATGACCAGCCTTTTTGAGTTGTTGGATACGCTCTAGTGTGTTTGCGGTTTTTTCCCATTCTACAGTATCCTCTGCTCCTAGAGCTGTTTTGGGGATCCGATTGTGGGGAGGGTATGGGGTGATTCCACAGAGGTGGAGTTTTCGGACACCGGCACTGTCGCATGTCCGAAATATCGCTCCCACATTGAGCGCCGAACGAATATTGTCTAGCAAAATGTCATAAGGGAAAGTGATCTTTTGGCTCATCTTCACAAAGCAATAATCAAAATCACAACAATAGAAACAATCACCCTATACCACCCAAATGAGCTGAGACCGTGTTTCTGGAGGTAGCCTAGTAGGAAACGGATTGCCCACCAGCCAGAAATGAAGGCTGCGAGCATCCCTAAAATGTTAGCTAAGATTAGCTCTTGGCTCAGGACTTCACTCTTCAGTAAATCGTACACAGCAAGAACGCTAGTGGCCGTCAAAATTGGAATGCTCATGAGAAACGAGAACTTGGCAGCAGCCACTCTACTCAGGCCCAATGATTGACCAGTCAAGATAGTTACCCCAGACCGAGAGATCCCCCTTATTAGGGCAAAAATCTGGCTCAGACCGATCGTAATGGCATCAACCCATCGAGTTTGGGGTAACTGTCGTTTGTGGCTGCGATGCCACCTGTCAGCGAGAATAAACAAGATTCCTACAACCCCCATGAGGATAGCCGTAATCAGCGCTGGGATGGGGAAAATAGTTTGGTCTGTATAAAAGGCATCAATCTTACTCTCTAACAATAAGCCCACTACCCCAGCCGGGATAGTCGCCAACACGATTTTGAAAATGAGGTGGAAGTCTTGCTTGTTTTCTTCACTACCTTTGCCTAAGGTGAAAAGAGCTTTGGCATACTGCCACAAGTCTTTGCGAAAGAATATTAGCAACGCAAGCAATGTGCCGATGTGTGTAAACAGGATGAATGTAGTTCCAGGTGACTGCCAACCAAATAAGTCAGGGATCAGTTGTAAGTGTCCAGAGCTAGAAACAGGGATAAATTCGGTTAAGCCTTGGACAACTCCCAAAGCGATTGCTTGTGCTATATCCATGAGCTGATTATATCTTAGGGTATAGCATTCAGCCAACTAGAAACCGTAGGGATATGTTGCCTCGGTATGGCTTTGCCTGTACTTAGATTGCCTCAAAAAGTGTAATACGACGAATACCCTCGGTATAAAGCTTTTTAGCAACTTCGCGGGCATGGAGAATCAGATTGAGGTCCTGAAAGTTGGCAATCTTCAATGGGGGAATTCCGGATTGACGATACCCATAAACCTCTCCAGGCCCGCGGTGTTTGAGGTCAAATTCTGCAATCTCTAGCCCGTCATTTGTGTGAGCAAAGAAATCTAGGCGGGCTTGGGCGTCAGAGGACAATTCTTCGTTAGCGAATAGCAGGCACCAACTTTGGGTCTCGCCGCGGCCGACACGGCCGCGGATCTGATGCAGTTGAGCCAGCCCGAAGCGCTCTGCTCCTTCGATAACCATCACGCTGGCCCGAGGGACATCGACGCCGACTTCGATCACTGAGGTGCACACAAGCAAGTCGATGTCTCCTTGTTTGAACGCCTGCATAGTAGCTGCCTTGATATCTGGCTTCAATTGCCCGTGCAATATCCCAATTCGTACGTGAGGCAAAAGCTCTTTCAATTCCTCAAACGTCGCCAAAGCACCTTTTGCCTCCAGTTTTTCACTCTCTTCAATCAGCGGACATACCCAGTAGGCTTGATTTCCTAATTCAACTTGCTCTGTGAGCCATTTCAATGCATCCGGTCGCTTCTCCTCTGGCACTACCCTGGTGCTGATTGGTAGTCTTCCGGCGGGCTTTTGCAAGATTCTACTTACCTCCACATCACCAAAAAGCCCAAGTGCCAGTGTCCTTGGTATCGGTGTAGCAGTCATATCTAGCTGATGGGGATAAGCTTCTGGGCTAAACTCGAGACCTATCTCGCGCTGATTAGCTCCAAAGCGGTGTTGCTCGTCCGTAATCACTAGCCCTACCTTCTTCAGTAAGGCACTTTGCCTTGCTAGGATGGCACTGGTTCCGATCAAGATATCTGCATCTTGGGGATTTTTTGTTTCACTAGTTATCAGGGAGATTTTAGCTCCCGAGTTGGCTAAATATTTGTGAAACGTTTGTAAATGTTGTTCTGCCAGTATTGTTGTAGGCGCAAGGACTACAGTTTGTAGTCCAGCGCTGTAGGTAGCGTAACTGGCAATGACTGCGACGGCTGTTTTTCCACTGCCCACGTCTCCCTGCAGCAGCCGTCGCATAGGTTTGTCCTTGTCCATATCTGCTATTACGTCGTTTACCGCTTTCTCTTGGTCTGCTGTAAGGGCGAACGGGAGTGAGCCCGTCAATTCTTTCAGCCCTGCAGGGTCAATATGTATTCTGGGTGCGGTGTAATACATATACTTTGCTCCGGCATTCAGAGTCTTGAGCTGTAAATGAACCAGCTCGCGTAGCTGTAGGTTCCTTGTGGCAGATTCCAAGGCTGGTTCACTGCTCGGGAAGTGTTCTTCGCGCAAATCCTTGATAATGTCTACCTGTGCGGGCAAAGCGCCATCTACCTTTGCTACTTCATCTTGCAAATCGCTGATACCTTCAAGCTGCTGCAACACCAGATCTAGCTTTGCCCGCAACCATCTGATGCCTAGTCCAGCAGTCAATGCATATTGGGGGGCGATTCGGCCCAAGTGTAGCTGCTCTTCCCCCTCTTTTACCTCTTCTACGCTTTCTGGGTAGAACTGCAAGCGGTTTTTACTCATTTTGAGATTTCCGAGTACAAGGTAGTCTACCTCTGTAGATAAAGATTTTGCCAAGTATGGCTGATTAAACCACGTTGCTTTGATAGTTCCCGAGGCGTCGGAGATTAGCGCGGTCTGTAAAGTTCTGCGTCCGGGGATTCGTACACTGCTTACCTTGGACATACGTCCCTGGATCACGTATTTACCTTCCTTCTGCAGCTCCGAGATGTCTGTGATACTGGTTGTATCCTTATGGTAACGTGGGAAATGCGTGATGAGGTCGCGAATTGTATGGATTCCTAAGTTAGCTAACTTTTGGGCATACTTGTCGCTAATGCCAGGTAGCTCTGTGACAGGGGTATTTAACTGCATGTGCAATTATATCTCAAGTTTCGGTTGTGGTCTCTTCCGCTACATGCATTTCAATAGGAACCGCCCTTTTTACGAGACTTTGGCTTGCTTCATCGTATGTAAAGTTTTGCCAGATGTAATGAAATAGTTTTTGCATAGGTGCCATTGCTGGACAGCTGTGTGAGAGCTTACTATCAATGTTCTTAGTATCTACAAAACTTGTTCTACTAGTTCCAGAGCCTTGGTGAAATGTATGGATATCCCTAGAATGGTAGGCAAGTGCTTTGGGTAATTCTCGCAGTTGAATCATTAAGGCGTTAAATTCATCTGCTAACTCGGAAGCCAAATTTGTAGCGTTATTTCTATCTGAGAGTACTTTAATGTAGTTTTGTCTATCGGGTGAGAGTGTTGGAGTAATCTCCAGTATAAAGTCTTCACTGTCTATGTTTGTTGATATCGGTGACCTTCGGTTAGTTGCAGGGAAATTCCCCAAGCGAGCGATAACCCTGCTAATAAATATTTTCTCTCCATTGAGCTCATGGTAGGGATTTACAATCTTTACCCAAAGCTTTGCACAATCGACTATTAATTGTTCTAAGCGAATAGAAGCTGTAGTTCCTAATAGCTGCTGTACTTCTTCTTCAAGTTGATAAGCAAGTTTTCGCAATAATTTTCTGTCTTCGGTGTGCGCTGCTTTTAGGAGTTCTCCTATTTGAGAAAAGTGACTCTTAACTTTGCTTTCAAACTGTGGTCTTCTGAAATTCTGAAAATTGTAAACTTCGTCCAAAGTTAATTCCTTTTTAGACTTTGTATTAGAGAAATTGTTTACGGAAACTAACAATTTCATGTATAACTCTTTATTTGTCGGGAACTCTAAGTACCAGATATTCCACTTTCTACGAATTCCTAATGCTGCTATAGAAGTATCGAGATCTTCAATAAAGTACTTTTCAAGCTTGAGTTTTAGAAGATCTATGAAATCTTCAATAGGCGATGTCACTTGTATTTCAAGTAATTCAGCTAACCTGTCAATGAGTGCTTCTACTGCTGGATCTACCAATTCTGGGAAATCCTTTTCGTATTTAGACATGTTTGCAGTTACGAGAGCAGTTATATATGGAATACTCTCCAAATTTATAATGTCTTGGAGTTTTTCAAGCGGGAGAGTTATTCGAAGTCTCCCCAATAGGTTGAGCTTTAAGGCTGTGCCATTCATCTTACTGGAAACAGCAGTGCAAATAGGATCAAAAGCGGTGTACTGAGCATGCTGATGATCATCAGAGCCATGAAGAAGATGTAGAGTTTGGATGGTTTTTTCTTTTGCATGAGTAGATTATACACCTCTGCCCTGGTTTGAGGCAGGGGTTAACGGGGTTTAAATAATTTGGTGAGGTTGGCGACCTCTCTTTTCACTGCGGCCAATTCGGCAGAATTGGCCGCCTCTGTTCCCTTCTCTTTTATGAGCTCTAGAACGCTATCTATTAGCTCTGCGATCTTAATCATTTCATTCTCACCTAGTCCGAGACTGGTTACAAATGGGGTTCCGAGTCTGATGCCTGAAGGGTCGTTTGGCTTGCGTTTTTCGCCTGGAATTGTGTTCATATTCACAATAATGTCAGCCTTTGCCAATATCTGTGCCACATCTCTTCCTCCGAGGCCTGAGTCGCTGATATCTATTAGAATTAAATGCTTATCCGTCCAGCCTGAAACCGGGTGATATCCCCTAGATATTAGCTCTGTACACAAAGTTTGAGCATTATTGATCACTTTTTGTGTATATTCAGCAAATTCGGGTAAAAGTACCTCTTCGAGTCCGACAGTTATCCCGGCGATATTGTTATTGAACGGTCCGCCCTGAAGACCTGGCAATACTGCCTTATTTACCTTTTTGATGATCGTTTGTGGCGCCAAAATCAGCGCGCCGCGAGCGGCGCGCAGTGTCTTGTGTGTGGTCAGTGTCACAATGTCTGCAATGCCCACTGGCGAAGGTACTACCCCACCTGCGATCAACCCGGCCTCGTGTGCCACATCTGCCATGTACAGTGCCCCAACTGACTCTGCAATCTCTTTCATCTTTCCATAATCAATATTTCGGGGGTATGCAGTCCCTCCGGTGATCAGTAACTTTGGCTTATGTTTCTTGGCTAGCGTTGAGATTTTCTCGTAATCAAGAAGCTGAGTCTCTGGGTCGGTTTTGTACTGAATTGAGTTAAACAATTTTGCTGAAATGTTTACTTTGTTACTACCTCCTAGGTATTCAAAGGTATCTTGGGCCACCTGCTCTCCCCCTTGCGGCTCATACGACCACCCATGGGATAGGTGGCCCCCATCTGGCAAGTGCATACCCATGATAGTATCTCCTGGTTGCAACACAGCTAGGTATGCAGCCAAATTAGCATTGCTACCCGACAGCGCTTGAACATTAGCTCCCCAGTCTTCGGGGAGCTTAAATACCTTGCGCACCAATTCCAAACAATACTCTTCTAACTCATCGATAAACTGGTTCCCTTCGTAGTACCTAGCTCCTACGTTTCCTTCAGAGTACTTATGCATCAATACTGAACCGACGGCATTACGCACTGCTTCGGAGGTGTAGTTTTCGGAAGGAATGAGATTTAGCTGTGTAAGCTGGCGCTGTTCTTCTTTTTTGATTATGCCCAAGACCTTGTTCATAGCGAGTAATTTATACCATGGCGGGATAGAATTTAGCTATCTGATTGAGGGGAGATTATTGTATAATCCTAGCGACTGAGTCTTTATGGAGAGTTGACGGAGTGGTCTATCGTGCCCGTCTTGAAAACGGGTGTCCCGCAAGGGACCGGGGGTTCGAATCCCTCACTCTCCGAATTTTTAAGCTGCTTTTGCTGTGTCGACTAAATCCTCTTCATCCATACAACATAGCACCCCTACGTAAGTATAGGTGTCCCAGTTCCAATCCTCGTATTGGTGAAGCAGATTGGAGTATGCACAAAGAGACTGTGCTAAGTCGATGGGTTTAATACTATGCTTTTCAGCAATATCTAGGGTGTTTTGACGGATGAAAGCTTCAATTTCTTTTGAGAAGCGGTTTTTGAAAGGGTCTTGTCCAAATCCAAGGAGAGGGATGACTTGGGAATTTACGAAGACCATTACTTCGCTAAATGCCTTTGATTCAATAATTCTTTTATATGTATCTGTATCTACTCTACTACCCCAGTTTAGTATTGCGTGGTTTGCATATGGAGGGAATTTAGTAAATTCAAGTTCTCTTTCTGCAAGATAGTCTCTGGTTTCTGCCGTATCTAAGGGGTCGTGAATAGTTATTGTTAGCATATAAGGAAATGATAGATATATCTGATTATAGCATCGTAATATTATTGGGCAAGATTATGAGGTCTCTTCTTTATTTGTGTTTCTGCCAAACTTGTAGATATGGTAACTAATCCAGTGAGATTATACTCCCGCGCTTGCGAGGAATTACTAACCTACTATGCCGTGCATCCGAAATGATGGCATTGATTTGTGTATGAGTAAGAACCGTTTGCCAGGTAGGGGTTTGAGCTTTAGCTGTTCCTCCAACTCTTGAAGTTACTCCCCATGCTGCTGCAGGGTTGTTTTTTTGAGGTATCTGGCCGCAAAATAGATGCCAGAGGAATACGAAATATTCTTTAAATCCAGGTTCAGTAAGGGGTTCCTGGCCTTCTGCCTCGAAATTTATGCCTTCTATCCAGGCATTGATACTCTTTTCAAGTTCAATAAGGTTAAGTTCTCCATTACTCATATTATCTTGCAGGGTATCGACTAAGCAGCCAAGTGCTTCGATTGGGGGAGGTAATTTATCTTTGATCAGCAGGGCTATGTATGCCTCTCTACCCCCAATAACCTCTACGGCAGTGTTGAAAGCTTGTATAAGAAGGGGGGCTAATATAGTTTGTCTCGTTTCTGGTGTAGCGCCCGCTGTTCGTTCTAGTAATAAACGTGTGGCTGAGAATGCTTCAAAGAGAATTTCGATATCGCCAGGTTGAGTTGCTTCATTCAACATACCTGATTATATCACTACTCTATCCTTCTCTACTCGATTTTAGGAAGGTGGACATGATCGGTGAGAAGAGTTTGTATTTGGTACCTTCTTTCGACACCAACTTAAGTGCAAGGAGTAAACCTAAGTCTCTCGACTCGGCGACGTCGCGGTTTTGACTGATCGAGTTTAGGATTTGGAATTGCTTCACGGTCAAAGACCCGAGCAGCCTCTGCGAGGCTAAATCTAACTCCCAAGTTGACGGAATGTTAGCTAACCCTTCCAGGCTTAGTAACCCAAGCTTCTTCGTGTAAACTGGGTATCCCCCAGTGAGCTCTTGAATACGAGCTACCTTCGCCTTGTATTTCGGGCTTCGCTGAATAATCCACCGCAAAGGTTTAAATTTAGGTAACAACGCTGACATCTGATAAGTTTCGCTAACGGTAGGAAGAGGCAGTGGGAACACACTCTGCAGCGCTAAATTCTTTAATCCCGCCCAACGATCCACATGCGAAGGCTCAAAAAGATGCGCATCTGGGATAGCGAAAATTAGGTTGAGGTGCGACTTGTATCTCTCCCTCAAAGACACGATAAACTCTGTGATATCTTCAAAACCCGGCTTCAGTATCGCCTCAACATTGTCTAGGATCAAGTAAGCAATAACATCCCGCCGCATGGCGATCATCTTGTCCAGGTAAATATAAAGATTTAACTTTGGATCAGAGCCTTCCGCCGCCAAATGCGAGTACTCTCTCTCAATTTCAAGCTGACTAGTGGTCTGTAAATTGGCCGAGATTAAATTGCGCGTCAGAATATACAGAAGTCGGTTAAGCTTGAAATTCTCCGCAGATGGAAGCACCGCGGAAGCGTCGATCGACGCTTCCGCGGCATATTCGTTCATATCGATATATACAAAACGCACATTATGCAATTCCCGATAACGACGCTGGTACTTATGGTTGTATGCTAGGAATTTGAGTAATTTGGTTTTTCCAAACCCCGAAGGCGCAAACAAAGTAAGGGATTGAGATTCCTGAAGCTTCCGAATCAAACTTTTGACTTGGCTAGCAGAATAATCTGCGCCGTAGTCTTGCACTTCGGTTGCGAGTTGCATACTGGATTATAGCAAGGATAGATATTTTTAAGACCCCCCTGGGGGGTATTGACAATTACAAAACGTTGGAGGAAGATAAGCGTATGCAGGTCACTATCTCAAAAACCACAATCAAGAACTTAACCCTAGCTCTAGGGGTTTTAATACTTGCCATACTGGGAATCTGGCTGATCTCTGCACGTCCAGCCTCACAAGAAACACCCGCCAACGATCTTCCTCAGGCCGAGGCACAAGCCGACGGCACACAGGTTGTCCAGGTTACTGCCAAGGTCGGATACTCCCCTGCAGTTACGGTTGCCAAAGCAGATACACCTACAAAGCTAAAAGTCGTCACGAATAATACATACGATTGCAGTATTGCCCTCACAGTCCCAGCTGTCGGTTATCGCGGAATGCTGCCCTACTCCGGTACAACAGAAATAGATATTCCTCCTCAAAAAGCGGGCACGGAGATTCAAGGAGTCTGCACGATGGGGATGTACAGATTTCAAATCAAATTTATCTAATCATCTTACTAAACAAATGCAACACAACCATAAACAAGCAGTGATTGCTCTCAAAAAAGCCCAAACCCACATCAAAAAAGTAATTGAAATGATAGAAGCCGATGAATACTGTATCGACGTGATCACCCAGATCATGGCAGTCAAAGGCCAACTCGGCCTCGCCGCAGATAAGATCTTGGGAGAACACATGCAAAGCTGTTTCGTTTCAGGAATGCACTCGGAAGATGACGAGCATAGACAAAAAATGGTCAAAGAAATTATCGCAGTTTATAAATTAGCCCAGAAAGGATAACCAACATGCCTAAAGATAATCATAACCACAGCAATCACAATTCCAAAGTAAGCATCCCTGTAGCCGGCATGCACTGTGCCAGCTGTGCAGCCACAATTAAGTCGAAGTTATCTCAAGATCCCGATGTTGTAAGTTGTGAAGTTAACTTTGCTACGAACACCGCACAGCTCGAGATCAAAAGTGGCCAGCCGAACATCCCTGAGCTCAACAAACGAATTGAGAAGTACGGTTATCAGCTTGTTTCACAGGATTCTAAGCATATGGAGCATCAAAAAGATGGCGATGCTGCCGTGGAACACGCTCATCATCACGATCACATGGGAGGTATCGCGGTACAAAAACAAGAATTAGCCTTTTGGCGTAAGAAGTTTTATCTTTCCCTCCCCTTCACTCTAGCATATCTAGTACTGATGGTGATTGAATTGTTTAAGCTTGTTGAATTGCCGATGGAAATATTGAACGGAGTCGGTCTAGTCGCCGGAGCGATAGTAATGGCAGGCGCTGGCCGCCCGTTTATAGATGCTGTACGAAGGTTTGTGCAATACCGGGCGGCCAACATGGATACCCTGGTGGGAATCGGTACCTCCGTTGCTTATGTTTACAGTGCAGCGATTACCCTCTTCCCTAGTCTGGTGATGGGATTGGGCCTACCCGATCATACCTACTATGATGTGGCGATTGTGGTGATCGGCTTTATTATCACTGGAAAGTATCTAGAGGCCAGTTCAAAACTGCGCACGGGTGAAGCCCTGATCAAACTGATGGAATTGTCCGCCAAGACAGCACTTGTCGAACGCGATGGGCAAGAAACAGAGATCCCCATTGAACAAGTTGTACTGGGGGATTTGGTCCGGGTGCGTCCTGGGGAGAAAGTCCCTGTCGACGGCAAGATTGTGGCTGGCGAAACAGCTGTGGATGAGTCGATGATCACCGGAGAGCCGCTTCCTGCAGATAAACAACAAGGCGATACAGTCCTTGCAGGAACCATAAATACTTACGGCTCTATTCAATTAGAAGCTACAGGTGTGGGGGCGGATACCATGTTGTCTCGCATTGTTGAAATGGTACAAATGGCGCAAGCGTCCAAAGCCCCAATTCAGCAGCTTGCGGATAGAGTTTCGGCTGTCTTCGTACCAATTGTGCTAGTAATCGCGCTAGCTACGTTCTTGATCTGGCTGGGTCTGGGGATTGTCGGAGCTGTGGATGGGGCTGTAGGAATGGCGATTACTAATCTTGTGGGCGTGCTGGTCATCGCTTGTCCTTGTGCATTGGGCTTAGCCACGCCCACAGCGATCGTGGTAGCCACTGGTAGCGCTGCTCGCAAAGGGATTTTGATCAAAAATGCGGAGGCGCTGCAGAAGTTGGCGGCCGTTGACGTAGTCGTGACAGACAAAACTGGAACTCTTACCCACGGCCGCCCGCAGGTGCTGGATATGAAATTGGCGGCTGGTGTGGATGCAGATCAAGCCCTGCAAGCATTATTCAGTCTGGAAAAGTTATCTGAGCACCCAGTAGCAAAAGCGGTAGTTGAATACGCAGCTAAAAATGGCGCTCAAGCTCTGCGGGTAGACAGTTTCGCTGTTATCCCTGGCAAGGGGGTGAAAGGGAAAATTGATGGTGTGGAATATTTTGCTGGTAACCCTGCTCTGTTGGCAGATTTGAAGATCGATATTCCATCCGAACTGAGTGCTCAGATCGAACATCAAGCGAAGTCGGTTATTTACTTGGCTACGGCCAAAGCAGTGCAGGGGTTTGTGCAGATTACGGATGAAGTGAAAGGGCCGGCGAAAGAGGTTGTCGCAGAGCTAGGACGGCGTGGAATTCAGGTAACAATGCTGACTGGTGACGATGCGGCAACTGCGCACGCAGTTGCCGCTGAACTAGGTATTTCCTCCGTCATTGCGGGGGTCTTACCTGATGGTAAGGCAGCGGAGATCCAAAAGCTACAAGCGCAGGGCTTCAAGGTTGCTATGTTGGGAGATGGAATCAATGATGCCCCTGCTCTGTCCCAAGCCGACGTAGGGATTGCGATGGGTAATGGGACAGATGTGGCGATCGAGTCGGCTGAAATTATCTTGCTCAAGGGTGATTTGACGAAGTTGTTTGCTGCCATCAAGTTATCCAAGTCTACTTTGGGGATTATTAAGCAAAACTTGTTCTGGGCCTTTATTTACAATATCTTGGGCATCCCAGTAGCGGCAGGTTTGCTCTATCCTCTTGGGTTGAGTTTGAATCCAGCGATTGCTGGCCTGGCTATGGCTCTGTCATCGGTGTCGGTAGTGCTCAATTCTTTGAGACTTGCGACCAGAAAATAAATGTATATATAAATTACTCATATTATGTCAGATTCGAAACAAAAAGTTGTCAGCGTAACTACTCAAGAATATTTCGTAGAAGGGATGCACTGTGCGGCGTGCGAGGTATTGGTTTCTGAGCGGATGCTCGAGGTCCCTGGCGTGCAGGCCGCAGAGGCCAAATTGGTGACTAAGACTGTGCAGATAACTTGGGATGGGCAACTGGATGTTGAAGGATTGAGACTCAAGGGGACTGAGTTGCTGCGTGATGTGGGTTACAAATTACACCTTGGTGACACCGCGCCAGGCCACGCAGTGGCCTGGCGCAAGCTACTTTTGCCCCTGATTTTGGCCCTAGTTATCTTTGGAGGATTCTTATTACTTCAAGAGTCTCCCCTTACAGGGTTGTTATCTGGCACTCAAGCCACTACATTGTCTTTTGCCTTCCTATTAGGGCTCGTAGCCTCTGTATCTACTTGTATGGCGGTAGTCGGGGGCT